>JAYUSC010000723.1:0-5910 GCA_043755885.1 Pseudanabaena sp.
CCCCCACCACTAATTCTTCCTTACGCCATGACCATGCCACCATCGACATTAAACACTTGTCCAGTAATGTAAGCCGCCGCAGGATCAGCCGCCAAAAATTTCACCATTCCTGCAATATCTTCAGGCTGACCATAGCGCCCAAGCGGAATAAATTTGAGGATCTCATCGGTATTTTTGAGATCAGCAGTCATATCAGTAGCAATAAATCCAGGCGCAACCGCATTGACAGTAATGCCACGACTCGCCAGTTCCTTCGCCACGGTTTTAGTAAAGCCAATCACTCCAGCTTTTGCGGCGCTGTAATTGCCTTGACCAGGGTTGCCCATTTGTCCTGCAACGGAGGCAATGTTAATAATCCGCCCCGATTTTTGCTTGAGCATGACTTTTGATACAGCACGAGTGGTCAGAAATACGCCCGTCAGATTGAGATCGATCACGGCTTGCCAATCTTCTAACTTCATTCTCAACAACAATGTATCGCGGGTAATCCCAGCATTGTTCACCAAAATATCCACACGTCCCCATGTGTCAATCGCAGATTTGAGTAAGCTCTCCACCTGCGCTTCATGAGACACGTCGGCATGGAAAGAGATCGCCTCGCCACCTTTACTTTTAATTTCGGCAACAACTTCTTCTGCCGCACCAGCAGAGCTAGCGTAGTTCACGACAACTTTTGCCCCTTCAGTCGCAAGTGCAATTGCGATCGCCCTGCCAATACCTCTAGATGCACCCGTAACGATCGCCACTTGACCTTCTAAAAATCCCATGCTTATATTTAAAACTCCATAATTAATTTTTTGCAAAATGCGATCGCATAATTAGCGATGTTTTCTATTTTAAGCTCTGTCAAACAAAGTGCGATCGCAAGTTAGTAAAATAAATAGCATGGTTATTTTAGGTTTATGGTTATGCCCTTCACTGAGTTATTGCCGAATCTCCAAAAACTAGCCTATTTCGATCAAATTAGGGCTATTCAGCCCACATTCCGCTCGTAATGGAAGGGGGAAAAGAATTAAGAAACAGGTACAGGGAGCAAATAGTAGCGTTGGCAAGCGGGAGAAAAGAAATTTAAAATATGAAGACGAAGAGGAGACAAATTAACAACTTGAGTGACACCACGAATAGAGACTAAATGAACCGCCATAAAACATTGAAAAACCCAGCGCAAATAGGTATAGCATCAGGCTGTGGCTTACCCCGCTTCGCATAATGAGGTTTTTCGATTGTCTGAATATCCGAAAGTTCGTGCCATTTGATCTTGGTCGATAGTTTCTCAGCCGCCGCGATCGCATCAGCAACACAAGCAAAATCTTGGAGGGCAAGAGTCTTCAGCTCTTGAACAGAGTTTTGCTGGATTTTTTGGATCTTTTTGTCTAATTTCTTGATATCTGATTTAAGCCTTTCTTGGCTTTCGATTAAAATCCATCTCTGACTTACGCCGCCATACTCACTCTTCGATTCGGCTGTGTTATATCCCTTCAATTTATTAATAAGCGTTTCTCCTTCTTGTGGGTTGAAATGCTTATAATTCACTAGCATTCTTTCCCTAGTAGATATTTTAACAATCGTATTTGTAGATGAATTCACAAATTTTTTGGTGACTTGATTTTGTATTTTTAGCTCCTGTTCGGATTTTGAAGCTTTAAAATTTTGAGACATCCAAGTTTTTAAATACTCAATTGCTTCCTTTATATCCTTATGCATTTCTTCAGTTGTATTGCAATACTTTGCTTTATAGCCTACTCGATTGTTGTCTTGCATGAAATAGTTGCGTGACCATTCCTCAAAAATAGGTTTATATGTTTTGTCTGCAACTTTTTTTGTAAACTCTTTGGCTAAGGCTGCCATAGCCTTTCGCTGCTCTAACGATGCAGCAACTTCCACATATTGTCTAGATTCGGATAGCATTATATTTCTACCTGTCCTTGAGTATGCCCTTGAGCAATAGTAACCTAGGCTATGTGTACATAATATATCAAATGAAAACAAGGGGCTTCAGCCCCTTGTCTGACTTTAATTACTCGATACCATCAAGAGGTGCAAAGCCTTGACGCTGAGTGTTTTCGGTGATAGACCTTGGCTCTAAGAACTGCAATAGATAATCGCGTCCACCAGCTTTGGAACCGATACCGCTGAGCTTGAAACCACCGAAGGGGTGGCGATCTACCAATGCGCCTGTGATGCCGCGATTGATGTAGAGATTGCCTACTTCAAACTCGCGATAGGCGCGTTCGATATGGGAAGGTGTGCGCGAATATAAGCCGCCCGTGAGTGCGAAGTCAGTACCATTTGCGATCGCAATAGCCTCATCAAAACTCTGCGCCTTGATTACCGCCAATACGGGACCAAAAATTTCCTCTTGTGCGATCGCACTATTAGGATCGACATCGCCAAAAATAGTCGGACTGACATAGAAACCATGATTGGGAACTTCGCCTTCGTAGGCGAGTTTTGCGGTTTCTTTACCTTTGGCGATGTAGTTTTGGATATTGCGTTGAGCCGCAGCGTCAATCACGGCACTGAGTTTGGTGTCAGGAAGATGAGCATCTCCGACAATGAGAGAACGGGTAGCTTCCACTAGTCTCTCCATAAAATTGTCGTAGACAGGAGCCAGCACGATCGCTCTCGAACAAGCGGAACATTTTTGACCAGCAAAACCGAAACTGGAGTTCATCACGCCGACAACGGCTTGATCGAGGTCGGCGCTCTCATCAACGATGATGCCATTTTTGCCGCCCATCTCCGCGATGACGCGCTTCATGTGTTTTTGCTTAGGACGCAAAATTGAGGCTTCGGTGACGATCTGACAGCCGACTTGTTGCGAACCTGTGAAAGCGATCAGATGCACATCGGGATGTTTGACTAAGTGCGAACCAACGGTCGAACCCTTGGCAGGAAGATAGGTGAATACGCCAGTAGGTAAACCTGCTGCTTGGAGAACTTCCGCAATTTTTGCGCCGATTACTGAGGATTGTTCGGCGGGTTTGAGAATCACGGTATTACCTGCGGCGATCGCAGCCACACTCATACCTAAGGCGATCGCAAAGGGAAAGTTCCAAGGTGAAATCACGACCACCACGCCGCGAGGTTGATAGATGTAAGTATTATCTTCCCCAGGGATATGGCGCTGTACGCCTGATTCGAGTCGTTCCATTTCTTTGGCATAGTAACGACAGAAATCGATCGCTTCCGAAACTTCGCCATCACCTTCACGGATCGGTTTGGCAACTTCCCAACAGATCCATGCAATTAGTTCTTCGCGCTTCTCTTCCATAATATCCGCAGCTTTACGGAGAATGTCACCCCGTTCTTTGGCGCTGAGCTTCTTCCATGAGGCAAAGGCAGATTTTGCCGACTTGACTGCTGCTTCGGCTTGGTCGATGCTAGCTAATCCAATTTTACCGACTACTTGGGAGGAATTGGCAGGATTTACCGATTCGACATAGTTCTCGGTTTGGACTGGTTGACCGTTGATGATTGGTAAATAGGTCTTGCCGAGTTGATTGCGAACTTGTTGTAGTGAGGTTTGAGCAGCTTCGCGATCGCTAGTGATGGCATAGTCGCGATCGCTAGAGTTCACGAAATTATCAAACACATTTTGGACAGGCGTACCAGCATAATTGCGATCGCGATCGGTAATTACGGGAGCCGCAACCAGTTCATTAATCGAGCGTGACTCACTGCCACTAATCCGCAAAAATGAACTATTGGCGGTATTCTCTAACAAACGGCGAATCAAATAGGACATCCCTGGAATCAAATCACCAAAGGGACAATAAACTCGCACTCGATAACCCATATCTGCGATCGCCTTCGCAAATTTGTCACCCATGCCATACAGGCATTGGGCTTCAAAGGCGCGACTGGGAATATTTAGGGTTTGCACAATTGCGATCGCCTTAGCTAGCGATCGCGCATTATGACTTCCAATTGCCGCATAGAGATATTGATGATTTTCCAGCAGAATCTGAATCAAGCGCTCATAGTTAGCATCTGTCGAAACCTTGTCAGAGAATACTGGCAAAGCCCAGCCCTGTTGATAGGAACGGATCGTTTCGCGATCCCAATATGCTCCTTTAACCAAGCGCACAGTCACAGGTTTACCGCGTTGTTTTGCCCATGCGACTAGTTCGAGTAAATCCTGCTCACTATCACGAAGATAGCCTTGGATCGTGATACCAACATCACTGCGATCGCAAAATTCTGGTTCCGATAAAACTTGTTTAAGAATTTGTAATGTCAGTGATTTGAACTCATACTGCTCCATATCAAAATGGATGCCACAGCCCAAAGCTTGCGCCTTACGCAATAGAACTCTGGCAGGTTCGCTGACTTTCTCTGTAGTTTTAATCGGATCAAGCGGATCAAACTGGGAATAGAAAGCACTAAGCTTTACAGAAACCTGAACACGCTTTAGTTCCTCACTATCAGCCTTATCAATCTGATCGATCAAGCCCCAATTCTTCGCCTTATTCGACAAATCCTCCATCATACCGATGTAGCGATTGAGATAGCCCTCGGCTTCTACTTCACTAATGACAGCCTCACCGAGCAAATCCATCGTAAACCCAAAGCGATCGCGCCTTAGTTTCTCAATTGATTTGGTCGCTTCACCCAAGTTCTCACCACAAATGTAGCGCTTCGCCAGAGTTCCCACGGCGGTCGAGAGCGTAGTTGCGGCTGCGATCGCGGTAATCGAGTTGGGATTGTCAGTACTAAAATTTAACAAAGCGCGTAAAGCGGGAACTTCGACGGCATCACTGGCGAGATATTCTTGCATATGCCTTGCAATCTCGGCTTTGCTCTGTAATGCTGGCAGACAGTCAATCAATCGAAACAACTGCACCCGCAAGCCTTCATTTTCCATCGTCCAAGCCATCAGCTTATCATCGAGGCGCAAATCATCTTTTAGTTGCGATAGTTTTGCCCAAAGAGAACTTTTCTCAGTTCCACTCAAAATCTTCTTGGCTATCTCCTGCGTTTTCGCTTCATACCTAGAGATATCTAGAGAACTTTCAAACCTGCTATTTGCTTGCTGCGTTTGGCTAACCACGACTTTAACTCATAATCCTTTCCATCATTTAGTATAGCTAGTAACCATCTTGTAATTATTTGCAGCTTTGCGAATTGTAGACAAGTCATGACAAAAGATTGCGCCCTGCGATAAATCGCGGGCTAAAAGCTCAAACCCGTTGAAACGGGTTAATTAAAAATACTCTTTAGTCTGCTTCAGCAGACTTGAGCTTTTAGCCAAGAACTTGAGTTCTTGGCTTATTTGCGTACAATTGCGATCGCGGATTGATTGCTAGAAACTATAAAGTTTAAAATAGCGATCAAATTAGTGAATATTACGAGGCTAGATATGCAAATTACCATTGAAATACCCGATAAACTCAGCGATATCATCCAAAACAAAGGTAAATCTCTTAATATTGCGATTATTGAAGCACTAGGGCTATATGTCCAATATGACACACCAACCAATACCATTCCAAATCCCATACAACCAGAAATTGACTGGGCAGCAAAATGGGAACAATGGTTTGCAGAATGTGAAACTATACCGATACCTACCACGACCCAACCGCCACAAAATGACTACACAGCCCTACTAATTGAAAAATATCGCAAACAAGGGCTAGAGCTATGATTTTGTGTGACGAAGGATTTGAGCTTTAGATTTTCTGGTTTATCGAATTTGCGATAAATACTCATTTGAGGTGATTTTCCCAGATGGTAAACTCTAGAAACCTTGACATAGGTATCTAACCCAATAATTGCACAATAGGACAACGACTCTCGCGATAGAATTAAAGAAATAGGAGATTAAATTTATGATCGCCACCCAAAAAGAACTCATCCAAACCTTTGCCACCCTCCCTCCAGAGGCTCAGCGCCAAGCTTTAAACT
>JAYUSC010000724.1:0-2552 GCA_043755885.1 Pseudanabaena sp.
TACCATAACCACTGGCTCCGAAATCTTCTGATTGCTTCTTCCCTCAATGGAAGGGGTATCGGTGTATTTATCAAACACAAACTAATTTAGAACCAGAATCATCTTGGTCAACGTTGGGTAGTGCTGGCAAACCAACCCAATTATCTGTTAAGGCAAACCAGATCACATCAAGCAAAAAACTTTTGCCTAACCCATTATCACCTGTAAGAATGTTTAGACGCTCTCCAAACTCAATGTCAAGATCGCCACTTACAGAGCCAATTCCTTTTAGATCCAAGTTAGTTAACATTCTCTATTCCTTTTTCTATATTTGAATTTAATAGATTAGTAATCGACATATATCATTCATGATATAACCTCTGTATTTCCTGTCAAATCCCTCAAAAAATCTACTAAGGATTTAATAGCAGGAATCTGCTGCATAGTATTATCGTTAATCCATTTATCACCAGCAATACTTGGGGTATTTGCTTGACCAGGTTTAAGGACACTTACCACTGTTGCTATGGTTGCTTTGTCCTTATCAAATCTCTTCCACTTAATCTCGGAAAACTGATTGATATAGTCTTTAGCCCTTTGCATATAAGCTGGGTAAGCAACCTCGCCACACTCACAGAGCAACGTATCTAAAACTCCTTGATTTGAATTGTTTGGTAGTATATATATCCCCAAATTTAGCGCACCTTTAACCACAGCACCAGCCTGATTGGGAAAGTTTGGAAAATATGCCTGAAGTCCATCACAATAGCGTTTAGACATTTCGTCAGGTGTCTTGTTGTCTGCATCAGCAACTATCGCAAAAGCTGAGAAATCGTTAGTATCAAGGTTAGAGAACTTATCAATTAGGTTTGATAGTAATTTACTGCCTTCCCCAACATAGATTGCGATCGATAAGTCATCTTTATGTAAAATCGAAGGCATATCAAGTCTTGCGTAATAATTACCTTTCGCAGGGTATGTAGGAACAAATTTACTACGCCACAGAGGATCTAGTTCTGATTTTTGGTTCCACTCGGTAAAGCCTAATAATTTATACAAAACCCTCTTTAAGAAAGCTTGATCGTGATTGCCTTCAACTCCTATCAACACATAGCGACGATTCACCAGCGTACCTCCTGACCTAATTCTTCTCTAAGCCGCTTCAATCTACTCCAATCATGTCTGACAACTTTTGTTTGTGTCTCTTTTGGCTCAAGTCTGTAAAGTACTAAGTCTGATGCGTTTTCATTTACAGCCAATAAAGCATCAACAGCTTCAAGGCTATGAGTGGTAGCAAAGATTTGGACATTCATTTCTTTGCTCCATTTTGCTAACCATTGAAAAGAATTTTGCAAAGCTTCAGTATGAATTGTTGATTCGAGTTCATCAATTAATAAGATACCTCCTTTTACCCTTGCTAGCTTTAAGGCAATATGAAGTAAGCGCCGCACACCATCACCAAATGAACTTAAAGGAACCAGCCCAAGCTTTTTATGTTGAATATAAATACCTGCATAAAAATCTGTTGACTCTGGGTCAGCAAGAATTTCTATATCAGAAATATTTGAATCCATCTGATTTAGTAAATCGAATACATCGGCTTTAAAATTGCGAAAGCTAGCCTCTGAAAGTAACTTAATTTGTCCAATATTTGAACGATGAGAAGTCGGCGTAATTGTAGATGTTATTAATATGTATTCATGTCTAATTTCATCAGAAGATAAAAGAAAATCATTTTCCCAGATCTGGTAGGTTTTAATAAAATGAGAAGATTTATCATCTAGCAACTTGGATTGATCATCATTTAATTCGATTTTTAAACTTAATCCTTTCCTTAACTGTAAAACATCTTCTTCATTAGTTAACTTATATTCTGTTTCGATTAGTTCCGAAAGCTTTTCTAAACTATTAAATCGTGTTGATTGCTTTTGAGAAAACATGCCTTCAATTTCTTCATATGTTACTTTGATCTTCTTGACAGCAAATTCACCATCTCCCGATATAACAATAATGCCTGTTTGATGTTTCTCTTGAGCAAATAGCCATCGTAATGAGGTGAGAATCGGAGTCGGAGAAGTAGTAAGTGGATTTCCTTCTCTTGTTGTCGCAGTAATTATCCAATTCCGTAAGTCCAGAGAATTGCAGTAAATTGATAAAGCTTCAAGAACGCTAGTTTTACCTGAATTATTAACACCAACAAGCAGATTAATTTGTCCGAGGTCTTTTAGCTCAAGCTCTTTTAGCCCTCGGAATTGATGGATTGTGATGTTTTCTAGATTTCTAGTAATCATTGGCTTATTCTAGCGTAGCAAGGCTTTTTTGATTTACGACTTTTTGAGGAATGCGATCGCTTCAACGTGAGAGGTCTGTGGGAAGAAATCGATGGGTTGAATGCGGGTGAGTTGATAGCGATCGCCTTCGCATAATAATTTTAAATCTCGCGCTTGGGTAGCAGGATTGCAACTGACATAGACCAGGCGATCGCAAGGATTTTCGCGGAGATATTTGATCACTTCAGCTTCACAACCTTTGCGGGGTGGATCGAGGATCACGATGTCGGGCTGGACATTGAG
>JAYUSC010000725.1:0-14729 GCA_043755885.1 Pseudanabaena sp.
GCCTAGATCACACGGGGCAAGCACTGCCAAGCAATGCAAGGAGAATTTGAGTAGCCGTATGACTGATATCTTAGAAGATCGGATTATTCCAACAGACCTACGCGGCGAAATGTCGCGATCGTATCTGGAATATGCCATGAGCGTGATCGTCGGTCGCGCCCTGCCCGATGCCCGTGATGGACTCAAACCTGTGCATCGGCGCATTCTCTACGCCATGCATGAGTTGGGCATGACCGCCGATCGCCCGTTTCGGAAATGCGCCCGTGTGGTTGGTGACGTAATTGGTAAATATCACCCGCACGGTGACACCGCCGTGTATGAAGCACTGGTGCGGATGGCGCAGGACTTTTCGATGCGCGATCGCATGGTTGATGGTCACGGAAATTTCGGCTCGGTGGATAATGATCCCGCCGCCGCGATGCGATATACCGAATGTCGGCTAACGCGGATTTCGCAATTTGGGCTGATTCAAGATATCGAGCGCGATACGGTTAACTTTGGTGACAACTATGATGGCTCACAGCAGGAGCCGCTAGTATTACCTGCGAGAATTCCCCAATTATTGCTGAACGGCTCCTCAGGGATCGCCGTGGGGATGGCGACGAATATTCCGCCGCACAATTTGGGCGAGTTGGTCGATGGCTTAGTGGCGCTGATTGCTGATCCGATGCTGACGGATTTGGAATTGATGCAATATATTCCCGGTCCTGACTTCCCGACAGGTGCTTTGATCTTAGGAACCGATGGCGCTCGTGAAACCTATACGACGGGGCGCGGCTCCGTGACGATGCGAGCCGTGGCTAGTTTTGAGACAATTTCGGCTTCTGGGCGGCAGGATCGTGAGGCGATTATCATCACCGAAATGCCTTACCAAACCAATAAGGCGGCGCTGATCGAACGCATTGCGGAAATGGTCAATGAGAAGAAAATTGATGGCATTTCTGATATTCGTGACGAAAGCGATCGCGATGGTATGCGTTTAGTGATTGAGCTAAAACGCGATGCCTATCCCAAGGTGGTGCTGAATAATCTCTACAAAGCCACACCTCTGCAATCGAACTTCAGTTGCAATATGTTGGCGCTGGTCGATGGTGAACCGATTACGCTGACGCTGCGTCATGCTTTACAAGTATTCCTAGACTTCCGTTATGAAGTAATTACGCGCCGTACTCAGTACGAACTGCGTAAAGCTGAAGAACGCGATCATCTATTGCAAGGACTATTAATTGCGCTCAATCATCTCGATGCGGTGATTGCTTTGATTCGTGGAGCTGATGATAGTAGTTCTGCGAAGTTGGGATTGATCGAGAGCTATGGGCTTTCAGAAGCGCAAGCCGATGCAATTTTGGCGATGCAGTTGCGCCGCTTGACCGCGCAGGATGCGGATAAGATTCATGATGAGCATAATCAATTAGTCGAGAAAGTCGCTGATTTACGACATATTCTCGCCAATCGCGATCGCATTCTCACGATTACCCGCGAAGAACTTGAAGCAATCAAACTCGAATTTACGACACCGCGCCGCTCTCGCATTCTGCCCAATGAAGGCGATATCGATACTGCGGACTTGATCGCCAATCGCGAGACGATTGTGATGGTAACCGAGCAAGGCTACGTCAAACGGATGCCTGTGGATACTTTCACGGCTCAGCATCGTGCCACACGAGGCAAAGCTAGCGCCAACGTTAAAGATGATGATGCGATCGCACATTTCTTCGCTTGCCGCAGTCATGACAAAGTTCTCTTCTTTACCGATCGCGGTAAAGTCTATGGAGTCAAGGCTTACGAGGTTCCAGAATCTGGTCGCGCCGCTCGTGGTACGGCTGTGGTACAGCTATTGCCCATCGCATCGGGAGAGAAAATCACGACAGTATTACCGATCAGCGAGTTTAGTGAAGATGAATATCTGGTCATGCTCACGGCTGGTGGCTATATCAAGAAAACTAAGCTTCCAGCCTTTGCGAATATTCGTTCCAATGGGCTAATTGCGATCGCACTCGAAGACGGGGATTTACTGCGTTGGGTGCGCCGAGCCAAAGCTGATAACACGATCATCGTCGGTTCGCGTCAAGGCATGTCGATCCGCTTCCGTACCAATCATGAGCAGTTGCGTCCGATGGGACGTGATACTCGCGGCGTGCGATCGATGCGACTGACTGGCGATGACTTGATCGTGAGTATGGACATTATTCCTGCTGGTTTAGCGGAAATCGAGGAAGTGGAAAGTTCGGAAGAAGATCTGGATTTGACTGCGATCGTCAATGAAGATGAGAATCTGGAAGCTGAAGTTACCGAGGTTGAAGTTGAGAACGAAAAATCTCAAGGACCTTGGGTACTGGTTGTGACTAGAGGCGGCTATGGTAAGCGGGTTCCTGTGAGCCAGTTCCGTATTCAAAAACGGGCTGGCAAAGGTTTGCGCGTCACCAAGTTCAAGTCTGGACAAGATCAACTTGCTTCACTCTGTTTAGTCGATGAAAAAAATGAACTGATGATCGTCACCAGTCGCGGTATCGTCATGCGGCAATCTACCGATGCGATCGCCTGTCAGTCTCGGACTGCAAGAGGTGTGCGTCTCCAAAGACTAGATGCATCCGATGCGATCGTGGGTGCAACTCTAGTTCCTCCCGCTTTGGAAGAAGAAATTGAAGAAGTGGAAATCCAAAACGGTGATGTGGTGCTAACTGCTGTTGAAGTGGTTGTCGAAGCAGTAGAGCCAGAAATCGAAGAATAGAAAATTAACTAGAAAATGAAACTGGTTCGGTGAGTTTAACTCATTGAGCCAGTTTTTTTATTTAGGCGATCGCTTGATTCTCCATCAAAAAATGATCCATATAAAACCCCAAAATATAGCGGCGGGCAAAGCCCGCCGTTATATTTTGGGGATCAACTATGATGAATTAGGCAAACGAAACTGAAAAAATCAGCCATGATTGTCAAAACCAATCTTTATAATGAGAATTACTAGAAAAGAATTGCAAACTAGGCAAAGTCTGTTAATGTTTGTCTTGTAAAAATACCTCGGTATTATGGGTGAGGTTATCTGTGAGTGAATTGAAACACGAACCAGCACTACGAGAAGTTTCGGTTAGCGCTGTAACCATTAATGACGACGAGTCCCTTAATGCGCTCTTAAGTGGTGGTGTACTAAAAGAACAAGAGCTTGACGAGATCGCTAATATGTTTCTAGATAATCTAGATGACGTAGATGCTTTTGCCGTTGATGCTTTTGCTGATGACTGGATTTTAGATGGTCAGCAGTCTAGTATGTCCAAAAACCCAGAAATTATTCAACCTCATGAATTAGCCGCCGATCGCGATCGCATTCAAAAAGAGTTAGAAGATCTGCGATCGCAACATGAATTTGAATGTGAATATGTCGATCAGCTAGAGCAGGAAGTTATTAGTGTTAGTACTGATCGAGATCGGCAAGTCACAGAACTCACTACCCAACTTGAACAACTGCAAAATCAAGTTGCTAAGTTGCAATCTCAGAATACAGAGCTAGATATTTCGCAGCAAACCTTGACTACAGAGCTAGAGGCCACTCAAGTTTTGCTCAAAGAATCCACTAAAACCATTGAACTAGCTCAAACTAAACTATCAGAAGTCACAATTCAACGAGATCGTTTGGAGGAAGAACTAATTCAACATCTCTCTAATCAAGCTCAATTGCATCAATCCTTGCGAGGGCTTGAAAACGAATATGTCACCGACCTATCAAGAGTACAAGAATTAGAGCAGCAAATCGAAGAATTACAAAATCAAGTTCTGCATCAAGCATCCAAAGCATCTGAATATGAAGCGGCGATCCAGCATTGGAAAGAGCAATCAGTGCGTCATCAGCACCATGCCCTCCAGCTTAGTGGAGCCTTAGATCGTCTGCTAGTCGAGAGACCAGTTAAACACTTAACTGAATCGATTCAACATGAATCTACCGCTCAAGGTTACAGATCAGAGCGATCGCTTGCATCTATACCAGAATCAACGCCAGTGAAATCGTCTCGCCCAAATTCAAAAGTAGATTTGCCCGCTTTTCTAGTCAGACATCGCTAATCCAAAGCAATACAGCAAAATATAAGACCCCAAAATGCTGTTTTGTACTAGCATTGGTTTAGTCGTTAATTGATGAAGAGCTTGTCTAGAATGTCGGTCGATTATGACCTCGTTGTAATTGGCATGAGCGCTCATGCTCATAAGTTGGTTAGTCTTGCGGCTCTCCGTGACGCCAGAGTTGCTTGGATATTGGATCACCGAGATCTTTACCTAAATATTGATCAGGTTGATCAGGTTTTACAAGTATTAAAAAACAAGATCTGCGATCGCCCTAAATCTGAGCGATCGCAACTTTTTGCTCAGCAGTTATCCTCGATTCGCGATCATTTTTGTCAAGCGGAAATATTAGAAATACTCCAAAAAAATGGGGTTGATGTAATTGTCGGGGCATGTAAATTTCAAGGCAAAGTCCAAGACTCTCATATTTTAGAAGTTAGCGAAATTTCTCTCCCAGAGAGATCTAGAGCGTTTTCTCAGCGCAGTCTCAGTTCACGAGCCTATGCGATCGCCCATGACATGCCAACGCCACTGCGAAAAATATTTGGACTTGCCGAGCATAATTACTTAACCGCAAATCAGCTCTTAAATTTAGAAGATTTGCCTAAATCAATCGTGGTTTTAGGTGATGACGCTCATGCTTGTGCGATCGCGCAATTTCTAAATTTTGTAGGTGTACATACGCGCTTGATTACGCATCGCAATCATATTTTACCAAATGTGGATGTGGCGATCGCCCGTACTTTGCAGGCGCAATTAGAATCTGAAGGGATCGAGGTTTATACCAACACGCAAACGACTGCGGTGAGCCAGATTGAGCATGGTCGAACAAGGATTTGGCTAGACAACCAGACGATAGATTGCGATCGGCTATTAATACCCTTAGCACCGAGAGAGTTTGACTTTCCTAGAGATCGCTATATTTATCAATGCCAAGGCGATCGAGATATTGCCAAGATTATCCGACAAACCTTATCAAATGATTTTTGGCGATCAGCGCCTATACCTAAATTTCCTGCGATGGTCAATGTATTGACAACGCCGCCAGTCGCTCAGGTGGGGATGACTGAATTGTCGGCAAAACAGAAGTATGGGCAAGTTCTGTATATTTGGGAAAGCTCTGCTGAGAATAGCTTATGCATAATTATTTGCGATCGCAAAGGACAAATCCTTGGTGCAAGTATGTTTGGCGATCGCGCTAAGTTAGTGATCGCGGCAATTGCGATCGCAATGCAAGGAAAAGTCAAAATCCAAAATATTGCTGTTTTGCAAGAATTACAGATTACCGAGCAATCTTTTGAGGATCGAGCCTTGAGGGACATCTCGAAAAATTTCGGTGATTAGTGTTTTTGCCCCAAGCTTTCCAGAAGCTTGACTCTGATCGATATCAGTGAGCAGATTCTTAAATAGAAACCATAAACTCAAGCCCGACCCAACAATTTGCATATAACGAGTAACTTGATTATTGATTCCCAGTTCGCCAACCACAACTGCGATCGCTAAAATCACTAATAACCATAAATATCTCTTCTGACTCGGATATTTGCCGATCACCCAAATCACGAATATCCCTGTAAATCCACCACTAAACAAGCCATCAAGCCATCGTGAAGGCGATATTAATATGCTAATCGCTGTACCGATAAATACCAAAGCTGCGATCGCAGTTGATGCTTGTAATTTTTGGATATGTCTTTGCGTGACCGCATTTTGAATTTCTAATAGCGATCGCAACACATTCACCGCTAAAAGTTGCTTACCTTCAGTATTCAACAAATCCAGAATTCGCTGTTTTAGAGATTGGACATCAGGCTGCGGTTGTTCCCAAACTTCTTGACTATCACGCCCATCACTATATTGGAGTCTCACCTTCACAGGTTTCGGCGCGGCTGATGTCAAGACAATCTCTTGCGGTGAGATCAGCTTCTGCATTTCGACATTCTGTAATGCTTGATGAATAGAATTGCGATCGCACTCAGGATAGAGGTCAGTTTTATTCAAGACCAACAAAATCGGCTTATAGGATTTTTGCAGATTTGCGATCGCCTCTTGTTCTACTCGCGTCATATCACCTGCGATCGCAAACAAAATTAAATCCGCTTGCTTGGCAGCTTCCAGAGCAATATCCCCCCTTATTTCACCACCAACCTCATCAATCCCCTGAGTATCAATTAATCGCAATTGAATTCTCTTACTCCCCTCTCCCCTAGGGAGAGGGGCTGGGGGTGAGGGCAAATCCCATGTATATACAACCACATCTTTAGTTGTGCCATGAGTAGCCCCAGTCTCGCTAAGTTTCTGCCCCAGTAAAGCATTAATTAACGATGATTTCCCCCGTGATACCATGCCAAAAACTGCGATCGCGATCGCGCTTTGATCTAGCTTCTCTTCCAGTGCGAATATTTTCGCTAGTTCAGATTCTATTAATTCTTGCTTAAATAAGTTGCGATAACTAGTTATGCGATCGCGCACTTGTTGAAGATAATCCTGCATGAACCAGCTAACCTAAAATATCATGCAAATTAATTTCAATTTCTGGAATTATACCGCTTTTAGATTGCACCTAAAGCCTTTAACAAAGCGGCAAATTTAATCGTAGTTTCACTTTGCTCATTTTCCACTTGCGAATTAGCGACAATCCCCGCGCCAGCAAAAATCCTTGCCCGATCGCCTTGAATATAACCCGCTCTAATTCCCACGCCAAAAGTCCCTTCACCATTACCATTTAGCCAACCGATTGGAGCGGCATACCAACCCCGATCGCAAGCTTCCCATTGCTGCATAAAGCAAACTGCGCGATCCCTTGGTTCCCCACCAACCGCCGCCGTTGGATGTAACTGCTGCAAAATATCGAGGGCAATTAGCCAATCAGGATCATCAATTTGAGCAGTGATCGGCGTATATAAATGCTGCACATTAGACAGCCTCAGCAAACTAGTCTCTACTTGGGGATCGATCGCCGCGCCCATACTTTGTAAGCGATCGCAAATCGAACGAATCACAATCTGGTGTTCACACATATCTTTGTCGCTATTAAGTAAGCGATCGCCCAGCATTTGATCTTCCTGCACCGACTTGCCACGCTCGATCGAACCTGCCACCGCATCACTGCGTAACCAGAGGCGATCGCTTTGCGATTTAAACTGCAATAGCACTTCAGGAGTCGCACCCAAGAAGGTTTTGCCCACACCATAGTCCAGTAAAAAGGAAATGCATTCAGGATATTCGCAACGCAAAACATGCAGCACCTGAAACGGATCGAAATTGCGATCGGCTAACACATCCAACGCCCTAGCCAATACCACTTTTTCAAAATGCCCCTGATGGATCAGCGTCAAGGCGAGTTCGACAATTTCTGTCCATATTTGTTCCCCCTCTACCTCGACGATCTTGCTGACCTCATGGACTGTTGGCGCTTCGTAATGGGAGCTTTCTTGTAAATGCGATCGCAAATTTTCTATCCGCTCTAATACTTCATCGGGCTTATCCCAAGGCTGAATGTAATGATTTAAAGTTAAAGTGCAACTTTGATCTTTGAGTCGTACCATCCAACGGGGAATAAAAAAGAGTAGAGTCGGAAATTCTGGTTGACAATCATTTGGCTCTGCTAAATCTAGGTAGTCACTCGCATTACTACCATTGCGATAAAACGAAAATGCCCCAAAAAAATGTATCGGAATTTGCAATTCTGGCGATTCGAGATCGGCAATCTTGGCAACGATCGCATTAGTTAAATGGGTTTTGATGAATTTTTTGGCGCAATCAAAGCGATCGCTTAAATCATGATTAGGCACAGACACTTCAGCAACCGAACCCGCTGCCGCTAATACTAAATCAGCGTTCGGCTGTTCCCAGTAAAACTTTGGCTGTTGGCGATCAGACTTACTTGCCAACAACAATAAAGGATTAATGCACTCCCAGTTTTGAGAGTAACTAAATAAAATTGGTGATCCTAATACCTGCGCTTTAGCGATCGCTTTAACAATCCAATCGTGCAGAGATTTAGAATCGATGCTGCTATAGGTGACACTCTGACGAACTTGCATGATTATATTTTATAGCAGTCGTCAGCACAGTTAAGACTTAAATAATGAGTTTTTGCTGCCTAGCCATATCTTCATTAAGCACTAAAACTGCTGGACTACCCAAAGCCCATGTTTTTATGGTCGGATGAAGTACTTTTTTCAGAGCATCTTGAAGAGGTGGTAGATATGCTTCTGGAAAATCACCAATCACCAATACGAGTATAAATTGGATCGAAGCAAGATTAAGTTGTTTAAAATTATCGGACAACTCGGCATCGGCTTGAGTGTGTCTTTTCAAGCAAGCAGTCATTGCTAAAGTTAAAGAATTAGTGAATTTGGCTCGAATTTCTTCCATATATTTGTCAAAATCAATATGGTTGTTAGGTTTTGGTGCGCTAGATTTCGCTTCAATCACCCAAATTGTGTCAGGTTTCCCATTTTGTGGGCTAGGGCGAAGAAGTAGAAACTCTGCTACTTTCACACCTTCTTTAATCTGTTGATAAGTCTTACTTTTTTCAATATAGAAGCAATGTCCTGCGGGAAATGATCCAAATGTTAACCCAGACTCAACAATAGTTTCTGTCGTCATCATACGAGGTCTACTTCCTCTCGATAAAGGCGAATAGACTCATCAATGATGGGATTATTAATCATGCCATTTTGCAAATCTTCAGAATGCCAAGTTTCCGCAGAAATAATCGGGATTGACATTTTTTTTTGTTGAGCAATCAGATAAAGTTTTTTGATTACAAAATATGAATGACTGGCTAGAAAAAATTGGATTCCGCTCTCAGCTAATACGCAAATAATATCGATTAGTTTTGAAATTGCCTCTGGATGCAGCGCCGATTCTGGCTCATCAATGAAAACAATAGAGTTTCGATCTAGATATCGATTGCTAAGCAATGTGTCTAGGATCGATATTTTTTTAATACCTTCAGCCGTGACTCCTATGGGAAACTTCTGGTTTCCTTTTTTAAAGTGCCATCGATTAGAACCTTGATCGTACTCTACCTTTCCCCCCAAAATATCTTCTAAGTTTTTACGAGCCGTTGAAAAATGGGTATGATTTTTACCTTTTTGTGGCTGAATAACTAAAGCCTTTACTAAATCCACATAAGTATCATCAAAACCAAATAATTGATCTTGATCTCGCGATTTCAAAATAATGTGATGTAACGACAGCACTTCTTTTGCTGGTAGAAAGATCGAATTGCTTTGGCGGGGAGATGGTACATGGTTTTCTAGTGAGGCAATAGATTTTGTAGTATCTTTGCCAAAGGAATAGATAAATGCATTTCTATCAAACTTCATCGTTAATGACAATGGACTTTCTGCACCTTTTTTAACCAAGTCACCAATTTTTTCTGTTTGAAATGTCCAATACAACTTATTTACAAGTATCTCAGATGCGGTACGTTGATCATTGCCGCGTTTGTACTCTTCAATTGTACGCATCACAGAATAAAGGGACTTCAGTAAAAATGTTTTACCTGTACTATTCTTACCAATTACAATATTAATTCTGCCCAGTCCGTTCCAATTAAGTTGTTCGATTGGTCCAAAATTTTTAAGCTCAATGGTGTCTATCATAATCAATGTAATTTAACTAACTAGATCATCACCTGTTGCGATCGCTAATTCTTGCAAACGCTCTTGTTGATCCTTCGAGATACAGCTTTGGATCACTTCTTCAAGATCCCCCTCTAAAATCGGCGGCAAAGTAAAGTTCTGCCCCAAACGATGCTCGGTTAGACGGCTGTCTTTATAGTTATAAGTCCGAATTTTTTCAGAGCGCGAACCAGTGCCAACTTGTGATCGGCGCATGGAGCTAATCTCGGCTTGTTGTTCGCGTAACTTGATCTCATAGAGCTTAGCTCGCAAAATCTGCATCGCCCGCTCTTTGTTTTGTAACTGCGATCGCTCTTCCGTACAAAAAATCCTAATCCCCGTCGGTTTGTGAAATAAATCTGCGGCTGTTTCCACCTTGTTCACGTTTTGACCGCCAGCCCCACCCGATCGCGCCGTGGACATTTCAATATCCTTGGGATCGATGTGAATCTCCACTTCATCAACCTCAGGCATGATCGCCACCGTCGCCGTTGAGGTATGCACCCGACCTTGAGACTCTGTGGCAGGTACACGCTGTACCCGATGCACACCCGACTCAAATTTCAGTTTGCTATAAACGCGATCGCCCTGCACTTCAATGATCGCTTCTTTAAAGCCACCCATTTCGGCAAGAGTCTCACTGACCATCTTTACCCGCCAGCCTTGACGCTCGGCATAGCGCGTATAGAGTCGCACCAAATCGCCAGCCCAGATTCCCGCTTCGTCACCACCCGTACCTGCACGGATTTCCAACATGATGTTTTTATCATCATTAGGATCTTGGGGCAGCAACAAGACCTGTAATTTGGCTTCTAATTCTTCTAGCTTTGCGGATAGTTCCTCGACTTCCATGGCCGCCATTTCCTTGAGATCAGGGTCATTCGACTCCTTCAAGATTTCTTGCGACTCTTTACAATCTTGCTCCGCCTTACGAAAAGACTCGTAGGTCAAAACCGTCTCTTCTAAAGAAGCGCGAACTTTAGCAATGCGCTGAAACTCGCCGTGATCGGTCGCCACGTCAGGGTCACCCATCCGACGAGTCAGTTCATTGAAGGTTTGTTCAACAGATTCAAGCTTTTTGATTAAGTAAACAGCAGGCATGGAATTTGAGTTACCGCAAAAGAAAGTGAAAAATTAGTTAGCTAGAGATCAATATTAAATTAATCTTAGCTAGACCTGATTTTCCACAGGAGTGGTTTCGTCAAACATACCGTACTTACGCATGAAGCGTTCTACGCGACCTTCGGTATCAATAATCTTTTGTGTGCCTGTGTAGAAGGGATGATTGCCCGACCATACATCAACATTAATCTCAGGATGAGTAGAACCAATTGTTGCTACTAGTTCACCGTTGCAAATTACTTTTGCTTCGGGATACCACTTCGGGTGAATTCCAGCTTTAGGCATAGTCTTAGCTATAAAAAATCAAAAATTAAGTTTTTCTAGACTAGCACAGAATCACTCAATTCCCCAAAAATGATCAACGTTGCATTGCAACGTCGATCATTTTTGGGTTTTTAAGCAAGATTTTCAAGGCGATCAATCCAACTACTAAACATTGAACATTCGCGGCGAATAGTTTCTAAGCCAATATCTAGAGAAACTAATGATCCATGTAAAACCTTGTCGTATTGACTAAATATGCTGAGAATCCGCTTAGAAGGTGCAGTCATATATCCATCATTAATATGTTCAGGTGACGCAAAACCACCGCGAATCTTCCTCAGATTAACAACTATTTTCGGATCATCACACCAGTTTTTGAAAGCTTCTGGCTCACTAAACAAGAAACCTTCAAACTCATGAATCATAAGATTTGCGATGAAGTTAGGCTGTGCAATATCATCCTGAAATGATTGCTGAATTATCTGTGCCTTTTCAACTGACGATAAACCTGTAGGTGTTCCTGATTTTGGGAAATCTGTAGGTAATCCATAAAAATCGATCAGTGTCGTTACCCACGCATTAGAATCTTCCTTACATTTTTTCTCAATCTGATTTTTAAGCTTGCCATAGGTTGATATACCCCCTTTACCAATTTTACTGGTACGCAAAATAATTGGATTGATCCAAATATCTAGTCGCGCAAAATGGCTTGTTAACAGTTCTCGAACAAAAGTTTCTTCGGTTTGCCCCTCACAGAAAATATGGACTCTAATCATCGCGATGGTCTACCACCTAACAGATTTTTTTGCCATAGTTCACCTAAAGAGTAATCTTCTAGCCATTCAGCCAAAGCATTTTCATCCAGTCGATGTAAATGTGTTGCCCCTTCGATGCGATCGCATACAATCACATCAGATGCATCAAATTCATTGAGTAGTGCCACTGACTGTGTAGAAACAATGACTTGCTTAGATTTAGCTGTAGACCTCAGCAGTGAAGCTAGAACATTAATGGCATAGGGGTGTAGCCCCAATTCTGGCTCATCGATTAAAATCATTTCAGGTTGCTTATCTTCTGGTTGCATTAGCACAGTTGCAAGGCAAATAAATCGCAAAGTCCCATCTGAAAGTTGATATGCCTTGAATGGTATATCTTCACCTTGCTCTACCCATTCCAATTCAATTTGGTCTTGATTGTTGGAATGGGGACGCAAATAAAAATCACCAAAAAATGGCGCTACTAACTGGATCGTTTTGACGATCCTTTGATAGTGCGTCGGATATTGATCCCTTAATAAATACAGGTATGCGGCAAGATTTTGAGCATCCGATCGCAGATAAATATTGTCATTAATTGCTTGACGTTGCTTGACTAAAGCGCTATCACTAGTGTCATGAAAGTGGTAAAGTCTCCAACTTTGCATTACTGGGACAGTGTAATCGTAGATCTTTGTACGTTGTTTTTGTGATTCTACTCTGGTTTCAAAATGTCCTGATCCAACGGTCTTATCACCATAAACATTCCACCATAATTTTTCATTAAAGAAAACCATGCGATTATCTTGTGTTGGCTCTAAAACAAATTTATAGCCATTGTTGCCAAAGTAAAGTTCAGCAACAAGTTGATGTGTTTTTTTGCGCCCAAAATGTAAAAGTGAATCCGCTCCCCCTTGCTTACTTACATAAAGCTGTAGATTGCTCGAGAGAATTGTCTGGATTAACCGAAAAAAAGCAATAAAATTTGACTTACCAGAACCATTAGCCCCAATTAATACATTGAGTTTTTGTAATTGCAGATCGCACTCACAGATTGACTTGAACCCTTTTAGTACGATTCTTGATAAATGATTTTGGTTCATGGCTATGACCTAAGGATACCAAAACATACCTTTGATGCCTTCGGGATCGGCGTTGAAACCTAAATGACCATAGAACTCGACCACATGGGCATCGGCAAACAGGCTGATATTGCTAATGTCAGATTTGCGTAACTCTTTAATCATTTCTTCCATCATTGCTTTGCCCAAACCGCGACCTTGAAACTCTGGGTGAATCACCACATCCCATAATGTGGCGTTAAAAGCATAGTCAGAAGTGGCGCGAGCAAACCCAATTAAACGCTTAAAACCACCGCGATGCTCCCACATTGAGAGGACGACAAAACTATGTTGTAAGGCAATCCGAACTTTACGAATCGGTCGTCGCGCCCAACCTACAGAGTCACATAATTCTTCTAATTCGTAGAGATCAAGATCTTTTTCGGTGCTGAAGAAAATCTGTCCGCTTTGGTTTGGGACTTGGCGAAGTTTTGTTTTTTTGGTTGGTTCGAGGGTGTCAGAACCAAATAAGCTTTTCCAGAACCCCATTTGTGTAAGCGATCGCCTTGTCTATTACAAATTCGTTACAGATATTCTAAACGTCTTTGTATTGTATCTGCTTTTGTGGAAATCAGGCGATCGCAAATACGACCATGTGTTTATAGCTTTTATCCAGTCTTGTCTCTATGTTGGTAGAATTATCCCAGCATTGCTACCTTTAACTTAGCCACCATATCATCCGCCTTTATTTTTTAATTTCTGAAACAAGCAATGTTAAATCCGATCGAGCTAGTTCAAAGTAGTAGGCATTTAATCGCGATCGCACCTAATCAAATAGGTGAAGCAAAATTTTGGGCAATATTCTGGAGCATGAAATGTGATTGTGCGCGATCGGGAGGCTGGCTATGACGTTTGGGTTAAAAAGCTCAACAGTCGAATTACTGAAACGCTTTAACATGGGCTTTCCTCAGTTTTACGAGCAGTTTGTAAGTAGTGATATTCAACTGCAAAATTTGCGTTTGGCTTATCAGCTTTATCAAACGAAAGAGGCGGTAATCGAGTTGAAATCTGAAAGCAGCAAGAGTGTGCTGTATTTTGCTTATCGTAATCAGTCTTTCTTGCTAAGTGATATTTTTGGGGTGCTAGCAGCCTATGGCTTAACGATCCATAGTCTTAGTTTGTATGGGCAAATCCATGCACCGATGTTGGTATTTATCAAGCTAGTGATTTCTCGCGGCGGGAAGGCTCTGCCGCAGAAGACTGCTGAAAATGTACGGAAGGCGATCAAGGAGACTCTATTAGGTCGCTTTGAGGTCGAGGAGATGTTGGCGCTAGAGTTTAATCTTGATAGCGGACTGAAAAAAGTTGAGACAAATTTTTATGTCGATCGCGTGTTTCATTTGCCAGCGTTGTTAGTCGAAGCGGATAGCCAACCTGGGTTATTTTATAAAGTGATGAATGCGATTTGGCAAGAGGATTTGTTGGTGGTGAATGCCAATTTACTGGTTTGGCGTGGGCGCACACGTTTGATTTTGTATTTGTTAGGACCTAATGAAAATTTGATTCCTGAATATTTGGGGACAAAAATTGCGGAAAGTCTCAAGCAGCGTTTGTCCTATTAACTGATGTTACTTAGAACGCAGATCATGAATCTCTAGCTGCTAGCCAAGCAGGGCAACCACGGGGATGCCCTTACCTAAAAATCCATATTCTGCTGGAGCTATGCTACAGGGCGCAGCTCCAAAATCACCTTTCGCAGGAATTCTATCTGCGAAAGGTGATTTAGGGACTTGCAAGAAATAATAAAACCCAAAAATGTTGCGGCGGGCTAAGCCCGCCGC
>JAYUSC010000726.1:0-2547 GCA_043755885.1 Pseudanabaena sp.
GCTGGAATGCGCGCGAGCAGGCTCCGGCGACTGCCGTTCCGCTGACCACTCGTGTGCTCGCCATAGCCAGCGGTAAAGGCGGCGTGGGTAAGAGCGCGGTGACGGTGAACTTGGCGGCCGCTGTCGCGGCGCAGGGCTTCACGGTCGGGGTACTCGACGCCGATGATGAGTCCGTGCAGTACTAAACGTCATAGGTACAGCTGCCGTCATCAGTCGTAGCATCAGGATTAAAATTATTTGCTGATGAGTCCGTGCAGCCGTAAACGTCATAGGTACAGCTGCCGTCATCAGTCGTAGCATCAGGGTTAAAATTATTTGCTGATGAGTCCGTACAGCCGTAAACCTGTGTACAGGCAAAAAGCTGCTTAGTTATTTTTGCCCTTGGCTGATCGCATCCTGCAAAATTATCTACTTGGATATTTACAGAATCACCAGAATTAAAAAGATAGACATATTTATAATTTCTAGGTAAATCACAAGCAGAAAACTCAACTACAGTTAGCTCAAGAACATCGCACGAGCTACACAACGGATCATCAGGGAAAAGCTGGCAAAATGTACGCGGTGGTGAAACTCTATTTTGTGGCGGTTTTATTACAGGTTGATCGCATTTCAAAAAACTGTAATTAAACGCATGGAAAGACGAGTCAATATTTGGAGATACCCCAATTTCTCGATCATTTACATAAAATCTGAATAATAATCTTTCTCGCCCACCAAACAAGTAGGAAATTGTTTCAACCCTAAATAAATCTTCGTTTTTTTCGAGAATAGTTAAAGACAAATATTCTCTTGTTTCGTTTGTATTTGCGTAGGGATAATAAAAAAACGAAATAACAATAAAAGGTTTAGTAACATATGTCAGCCAAGGGTCAAAAGTAGATGGATGTTTAGCGATAAGCCTATCCTTTGCATTAGCACAAGTTAGTACCGCTGGTTCGTGATAGATACATGTACCATCATTAATAGATGCAGCACCGTCAAAATTAGTAGCTTTTGGGTCTGTGCAGCCTCTAATCCTTGTATCCGTTGGCGGAATTATTGGATAAACACAACTTAGATCGTTAATTATTGCAGTGCTATCAAAATTATCTGCTTTTGGGTCTGTACAGCCTCTTTTAGCTGGTTTGCATTCGCAATTCTCAAACCATTTCTGATAAAGCCATACACCGACAATTTTGTCTAATAGCTTAGTACTGTTTCCTGAAAGTATGTCTGATACAGCAAAAAAACGATCTAATATGGGAACTAATTCAGCAATAAAACTATAGATATCATAGTAGGTAATATCATCAGGAAAAATTGGTGGATTACCTTCACAGAATTGAGATGTATCTATATTTCCTGTAATCTCATCAATGATTATTCCGTAAGTTTTCTTAGCAACTTTCCATAGTAGTTTCTCAAATATATCCTTAGCATCATCGGGTTTATTAATAGCAGTAAGTACAGCTTTGATTGCCGCTGGAACTAAATCCAATAATCTGCATAATTCTCCCTCTATCCCAAATAAGAAGCAAAGCACCCCAATTTGTACAGGGTTAATAACATCAGATGCACCATCTATTTTATGGCTACCATAGCGACAAAAACTCATAGTTTATTTTAGATAACTAACGGTTACATCCATACTCTCATTTAAATAAATATAGGCATATTTATTAATATTGACGTAATCGTATTTAGGGATTTCTATGATTTGATTCACATATTCTATGTGTCTATCTTTATCCCAAAATACACTTTGAGTAAGAAGTTGATCGCTTAAGGCAATGCCAAAAGATAATGTACATAAGCCATCTCGAATATATTTAGATAAATTTGGATTAGATTGACCCAAGCCTTTGACAAGAGATTTGTCAATATCTTGGTCAAATCTCTTAGAGATATAGAGAGGAAAATTATTTAATTGAATGATTAGATGAGATGCGCCAATAGGTATCTTAAGTATTTTCGATACATTAAAGCTAATAAAATAGAAATTTGTCGCATCTCTTTGCGTTAATTTCCTTTTAAGATACTCTCTTAAAATATCTTGAAGGATATCTACAATTATTGTCGTTAAAAATTTTAAAGGGGCTTTATAAAGCAATAAAGCCTTTAACAAGTTTGGCAAAAGCTCTATTGGACTGCCTTTTGGGATAGGTATTAAATTGCCATCAGATTGGGCATATGTTTCGTCTGTTGGTAGCCTTGTATTTTTAGAAATTGTAAGACACGCGGCAATTAGATTGTTAATCTGGCTCTTCTGGGTTTGAGGGGTAAATTGTATAGCAATGATACAGTATTTGCGGATGTTGCTAGGCTGTAACCATTGCCCAGATAGGCTTTCGATTACTATTAGTTTTGCTTATCCCCTCAAACCCAGAAGAGCCATTTTTCAGGACTTGTTATTCGTCAAGCTTATTTGCAGGATATGGAACTGCATAAAGTTAACTTCAAAGATTCAACATTTACTAACGTTGTATTTACTGAATATTTTAGTATGATTTTGTCGGTTGCTTTTCATCCTGATGGAAAAATTTTGGCGACAGGCGATGCGGATGG
>JAYUSC010000727.1:0-14712 GCA_043755885.1 Pseudanabaena sp.
GCCCGCTGCGCGGGCGGTGCAGATCTTGGTTTGCTACTCATACCAAATACTTTCGATGCGATCGCTAATAGCTATAGCAATATCGTGCGTTTCCGCCAAAACTGTCACATGCCCCAGTTTGCGCCCCATCGACGAACTCGTTTTGTTGTACCAATGTATATGTGTGTTCGGGAAACTTGCGATCGCAGCGCGTTTGTCTAAATAATTAGCCTCTGCACCAAAGGCATTCTCAAAACCCAGCAAATTGACCATCACCGCCACAGGTGCAACCATCGACACATCGCCGAGTTGCATTCCACTGACAACGCGAAGTAACTGCTCAAATTGCGAAGTTTGACAGCCTTCGATCGTGTAATGTCCTGAATTATGGGTGCGTGGCGCAATTTCGTTAACGCTAACTTCGCCCTCAGTAGTTAAAAAGAATTCGATCCCAAATACACCGATCGCATCAAGGGTAGTCACAATTTGCTTAGCAATGTTTTTTACTTTTTCACTAACTTTGGCATCAACGCGAGCAGGAGCGATCGTGCGGCGACAAACTTGATTGGTTTGCAAAGTTTCGACGACAAGATAAATGACCATCTCGCCTGATTGCGATCGCGCCACAATCACGGCAAGTTCGCGTTCAAAGGGAATAAAAGCCTCTGCGATCGCAGGGGCTTTTTGCATACTTTCCCAAGCCGATCGCAATTCTATTTGATTAGCAATCACCCAAGTTCCTTTGCCGTCATAGCCATGTCGCCGTGCCTTGAGTACTAAGGGATAGCCAAGATGTTCGGCAGATGCTAAAAGTTCTAAGTCTGTATCGACACTATAAAACTTTGGTGTGGGAATATGATGATCGCGAAAATGTTGGCGTTGATTCAACTTATCGACAGAGATCGCCAAAGTTTCGAGTTTTGGTAAAAACAACAAACTGCGATCGCTAGACTGATCAGCTAGCTCTTGCAAAGCAACAAGATCGACAAATTCATTCTCAAAGGTAATCACTTGGCAATGCTCAGCAAGTATGGCTGTGGCGCTAGCGTCAGCAACACAGCCATAAATTATGCGATCGGCAACATTTACCGCTGTGTCATCAGGGCTTGCAGCTTGAATGGTTAGTTCAACGCCAAGACGCTTGGCTGCGATCGCCATCATCCACGCCAACTGTCCGCCACCAATCACCCCGATTTTCTGCCGAGTAACCACTACACAATCCCTAAATCAATCTAAACCGCAATTCTAGATTACCGTGAACAAGTCTAGGTTGTCTGCTCACATCACGAAAGCCCTGTATTGCGCGATCGCTACTTTCGTATTTTGGCATTTGCGATCGCTGTCAGAAAAAGATGGTTTATTGTTCAACAAACGGATTCAAGATTTGAATATTACAACCTTCAAAATCACGAGTATTGCGTGTAACCAGAATGAGATCGTGAACTTCAGCAGTTGCAGCAATAAGAATGTCAGCTTGAGAGCGAGAAATTCCTTTTGTTCTGAAGTTGCCACGCATTAGCCCTGCACATTGAGCTATTTCAGGTGTTACTGGTAATATTTGGCATGAATAACTTAGAAAATGCTGAAACCAATCTTGAATCCTTGCATTTGGCTTTGCTGTTAGTCCGTAAGTGATTTCTTCAATCGTAATTACACTTATGGCTATGAACGTAACATTTTGACTCCAATCAACTACGCCAGAATTTGGGCGAGGTCTAGCTAGCTCACTGATAATATTTGTATCACAAAGAAAAGTCATGGCAGCATTTCCGCAAAGGGATTGGGTCGATCGCAACGTGGGCTAATCTCGAAGGTATAGTTTTCCGCAATACAAATCTGTCGTAATTCATCGAAGGTATCGGCTAGGGAAGTCCGTTTTTGCTGTTGTTGCCATGTGAGAAATTCTTGAAATAGGTCAGCACGAATTATTGCCGCAACAAAGCGATCGCGCTGGTAAATTAGTTGAGGGGTTTGTCCAGAAGCATTAACAACTTCCAAAAATTGTTCTTGTGCTTCTTCAATTTTCCAAGTCATAGGTTTTTAGCCCTTACGATAAATTGGTTGTTTACATAGTTCGCGTAATATTCATGAGCTTAGCCACAAAATAAATGCGCGATCGCTACTTTCATATTTTGCCATAGGCTAGTAAATCTTCATCTGGTAAGCGTAGTGAACTACACATCATTTGGAGTTTGGGCTTGAGTTAATGGTATGGGAGCAAATGCCTTAGTGTCGTCTTGGTTTATTTGATAAGCGAGATCGGCTTCTTCTAGTCTTTCTAAAATGGGTAATAGTTCGCTAAAAGTGCGGACTCCTAACTGTTGTAGATCTGCCATTAGGGCTGTTTCATCAGAAAGACTACCGCGTTTTAACAATAAAGCTCGTACTCGCTCTTCTTGAACGTTTAATGCTGCTTGTAGCGGTAAAGACCGAGCGGCAGCTTTTAAACCTTTATCTAGTACTTCTTGAGTAATTACTTCAACTTGAAGATCGGCGGCTGTTGAGAGAACTATGTTCCCTAAGCGATTGAATAGGCGTGGTTTACCGAATGATGCTTCACAAAACTGTTTGGCGGTTACAGGGAGAAAAGGTAAAACAGAACGAGGATCGTTAGGATCGGTACAGTCATTTTTGATTCGGGCGCTATTGAGATAGTTGATCAACATTTTGTAAGTTGTTGTTGGATCTAACTCTTCAAGCTTCAGTTGGAGATCGAACAAGCCGCGTTCACTGGTGAGTAAATCGCCTGTCATTCCCATTGGATGCCCTGTCAGCATGAACCATGCTCTACCTTTGAGCATTCCTTGAGCATCATGCATCAGTTTTCTGACTGTGCTGGGATCTTGTTTGTCCAAGTCGTCAATCGCAATTAGAATCCCCTCTGGATATTTTTTCTGCGCTCTTTCTAGTAAGGTTTCTAGACTGACGGTGGGATATTGAGGCTTGCTAACTGGTAAATCTTTCTCGCTTAATTCTCCAGAAAAGACAAGTGTGCCACCAACTTTTGAACTCCGTTCTTTCAAAATCATTTCAGTTGGAATGCCCATTTGATAAAGCTGTTGTTGCGCCCATTCATCATCAGGCATTGCTCTAGCTAAGGCAATTAAGGCTGTGGTCGCGAGATCTAAGCTGGCGGGTAAGGAGATGTATGTGCTGTGCGTTCGCTCATTTCAAATAGGTAAGGGGAATAAAAGTCAGGAGTGGTAAATAACCAGAGCAATTATAGCAGCCTGTCAGGATGTGTCAGTGTGGAGGTAAGCTAGAGAGCGATTTTTGAGATAGCGAGAGACTAGAGATGGAAATTAGTTCAGAGCGGATCGACGACATTCCACTGATTGCAGCGTTGCTAAAGCAAATGGAGGTAGCCAAATGGATAGACCAACAACTCAAACAACCCCATGGCAATCATCAGGGATTGAGTTATGGTCAATTGAGCGTGTTGTTGTTGATATACATCATTAGCCAATCAGATCATCGATTGTGTGCAGCAGAAAGCTGGGTCAACACCCATCGAAAAACATTGGCACTCGTTACAGGCTGGTGTATTGAGGAAAAAGATGTCACAGATGACCGTTTAGCCCGTGTGTTAGAACAATTTGGATTGCAAGGAGAGGCTTGCCAAGAAATTGAACAAAAATTAGGAAAGCACCTGATTCGAGCCTATGAATTGCCAACCGAAGTGGGAAGATTAGACACAACCAGTTTTGCCGTGCATCATGAGCAGATTGAATCTGAAGCAGATAGTCTATTGCGCTATGGACATTCCAAAGATAAACGCCCCGACCTACTGCAATACCGTCAGATGTTGGGAACGTTGGATACTGCTGGAATACCGTTAGTTAGTGAGACTTTAGCAGGAAATGGAGCTGATGACCCATTGTATTGGCCAGCTTGGCAAAGAATGGCGAAAGTGATTGGACATAAACTTTTTATATTTTTAGCTGATAGCAAAGCCGCCGCAATAGCTACTCGTGCTCAGATCGCTCATGCAGGTGGTATTTACTGTTTTCCACTGCCTCTAACTGGTCAGAATCCAGCCTTACTAAAGCAATGGGTTCTTGACCCACCATCGGCAAGTGTAGACATTCGATTGCCAAAACAAGAAGAAGATGAACCTGCTGTTGGCAAAGGCTTTGAGCTAGAGTTAGGAAAAACTTGGCTAAATCCAGATACTCATAAGTTGGTGCAATGGCATGAACGTTATCTCGTTGTGTACTCTCACGTCTTAGCGACCGCTCAAATTCGGGGATTACATGAAAGACTAGATAAGGCGCAAACAGCACTAGACAAGTTGAAAAAGAGTCCTGGCAAAGATTTAGATGTATTAAATGATAAAGTAGCAGCCATTCTCACACGTCATCGGGTCAATGAGTTTTTAATAGTAACAACTACAGTCGAAACCAATATCAGAACTAGCTATGTCAAAAAAGGTCGTCCATCGGCAAACTCTCCAACTCAGGAAGTGACTCAGCTAGAACTAACGCTAAAAAGCGATCACCAATTTTTTGCCATTGAAGAAGCCGAGCTATTGGCTGGTTGGCGCTTGTATGTCACCAATGCGCCTATAACTCGTCTAAGCCTTAACCAAGCCATAGCCTACTACCGAGACCAGTGGATTGTTGAACGAGGCTTTCATCGTTTCAAACGCGGTCAGTTACCAGCTTTACCGATCTACTTCCAAAATCAAGCCCGTATTGTGGGGTTGATGTTTTTGCTCACCCTAGCATTGAGGGTGTTTACCTTGATAGAATTTGTTGCTCGATTCGCTTTACAAACTTCCCAACAAAAGTTAACTGGGCTTTATGCTGGCAACCCTAAGAGAGCTACAGAGAGACCCTCTGCTGAGCAATTATTGAAGGCTTTTGACAACCTTAACCTCTATGTTTTTCCCGACTCTTCTATCTTTGTGACGACGCTTTCGGCTCTTCATCGACAGATACTTGTTTTGCTCAAATTGCCGGAATCCATTTACCTCCTGCATCTCAAGCCACATAAGCCTTAATTCCGTCTCACCTTGTCAAAATGAGCGAACGCACAGTCAATAGGAAAGCTCGGAATGGCAGCATCGATCGCAGTCATAATCTGCATGGTTTCAGACAGCGCGACGATGATTTTTTGGTAGTGGTTGAGGTCTTCGGGGCTGAGTTGCCGACTTTTGCGGTCTTTGAGCCATTTGTGACAAACTTGATAGCCACCGACATAGAAGTTCCAAACGCTTTCGGGGACTCCTGTAAATCTGTCGCCTTTTTTATTGATGATGACTTCGCCGCCCTCACCCCCTGCCCCTCTCCCAGTGGACGAGGGGAGAAATTTGGGATGTCCTGCATCAACGACAAATTCGCCGCCTTTGTCGATACAAAATATTTCTAAACCCCCTCTAACTCCCCCTTGCGAAGGGGGAGAACTGGAATCGGAGTCTTGGCTTCCCCCCTTGCAAGGGGGGACTGAGGGGGGTAATTTCTCTGATTTCATCAGGTGCAGTGCCACCAATTCTTCGCCATATTCGCCAAGTTTGCGGAATAGCTGATCATTGCTGGTGAGGGGAACGCGCGGAAAGTCGATTTTTAGAAATTCGGCGTAACGGGTGCGATAGGTTGGGGAATGGAAGATTGCATAGATGTAATAGAAGATTGCTTCTGGGGTTGGGGTGTAGCCTAGTTTGTTGGTTATTTCTGTTAGAAATTCATCAGAGAAATTTGGGCGGCGTTGTTCTTTTATTGTAGATTGTTGAGGATTATCTGTATTAGGATAAAGATAGAGAGGGAACAATTGAGCGTAGCCCTTATTACTTAAAGTTAATCGATTATCAATAATTGATTCGGTTACGAGAGCGTGACTAAATATTCCTTCTGCAACTTGTCTTACTGTAATTAAACCAAGGTTATTTCCTAGCAGCATATGCTGCATTACTTCCGTCCTTGGCATACTATGAAATCCCTTACAGGTTCCAGTATAGTAAGTGTATAAAATATCAAACGGACGATATAAAATTTTTGCGATTTTTGTTTCAGACAGTCCCGATTTCTTTAAATCTTTTTGGGCTAAATGGATTTTCCAGTCTCTTGTATCATCACAAAGATTATATTTTATTTGAGCTTCTTCTACAGAAAGCTGAGAAAAATCAGCTATTGTTTTTAGAATATCATCTTTACTATTATGAATTGTCAAAGCATCACGGGCTGTGACCATACCAGCATTACTTAAACTAAAAATATCTTTTATACTGTATTCTTTCTCATACTCTTGTAGAAACTCATTATCTTGAGGAATAAACAAAGAAAAAGGCTTTTGTGGTTCTAACTTTGTCCAATCTGTAAACAAAACATCATGAGTCGATAGCCAATCATACTTAGCCTCTCTCAGCCCATACAAATGCGCGTGTTGAATATCAGACATAGATTTTTTAACGAATAAAAGTAATTGGACAAATATTTAAAATCACTACTGGCTCAAACTCTTTGCGATCTGAAGTTAATACAGTCCCATTTAGTTTATTTGCTAATGCCAAGGCAAAACAATCAGCTAAAGAAATACGCCTTATTGTTGCTTTGTAACTAGCGATCGCACGCCAAAAAACATCATCTAAATCAGATCGAACATTAACACCTACATCAATTAACTCTTGAGTAACGCGCTCAGCTTCTTGTACCCCATCAACTCTTAGAAAGTCATAATAAACTTCACAAAGATTGACAGCATGAATTGAACATGAATATTCAGGATTGAGAAGATACTGCTCAACTACCTCAGCACCTAGTTCGCCGCGAAATAACGCAATTACAGCACAAGCATCTAAGATAATATTCAACGATTTCTATCCTCCCAATCGATTTCTTCTTGCTTTCTTTGGGCAAACAGTTCGCTGCTAGTCTGAAGATGAGCGTACTTGCCACTAAGGGCACGAATCAACTCTGCTTTCTTTTCTGGAGAAACTACTGTTTTTTGTCGGTTAGAAATAGTCCTAAGCGATCGAATCACATCAAGAGCCTTTGCAAGCTCTAGGTCTGACATCGCATCAATCTCATGGATTAGTAGATCTTTAACAGTCATAGTCTATGTACCTCCTTGATCTTTAATCATTATACAGACAGCCACGCCCTGCTGAATATCAAACACATTTTCATCCTTTGTGCCATCCACAGCCGTCTCCTTCTTCTTAGAATTACCATGCAAATCCAAAATCCTGATCCAATTAAAGCTCTTCGCCAAACTCTGACGCATTCCCCGAAAAGTAGGATTATCCAAATAACCATGATTAGTCACAAACGCCAAAATCCCTGTCCCCGTCTTATCAATGCGCCACTGTGAAAAGCGAATAAATTTCACATAGTCATCCAATAACAACTTAGGATTTTGTTCCTTTATCTCATCCTTGGGATAGTAACTATTTTGCACCAAACTCTTAGCCCAAGCGCCATTATTAGCCGAGTTTGCCGAATAGGGAGGATTACCAATTACCACCATTACAGGGATATCGCGCTTAATCTCCGCAGCTTCATTCGACTCTTCCGCAATATATTCTTGAAACAGCATTTCTGACTTTTTCGCTGCATCATCAAGCGTATTCGTCAGATAAACTGCTAACCTTTGCGAACTATCAAACCGATAACCCGACTCCTCCAAAAACAAACCCAACTTCAAATGACAAATCGCATAGGGAGCCATCAACAACTCAAACCCAAACACACGCGGCAATAGATGATCGCGCACATAGTCTGACCATGAAATATCACCAAGCTTGTGTTTGATTTGCGATCGCGCCTCACCATCATTCTCAAAGCGATCATGAATCAACTTAAAAATCCATAACAAAAACGTCCCCGTCCCACAAGCAGGATCGAGAATCATCACCTCTGGATCAGCTAACCCAAGCGGCTTATCAAACTTCTCCTTGATTAAAATATCAACCGATCGCACCATATAGGAAACCACAGGCTCAGGCGTATAGTAAACCCCACGCCGTTCGCGCATCTTCGGCTTATACGCCGCCAAAAAGTCCTCATAAAAGCGAATTACAATATCCTCGCGATTCATCTTCTCCCGAAAATCCGAGAGAATCGCATCCATCTTCGCCGCCCGCAAAATCCCAAATACTTCCGCAATACAACCGACTAACTCAGCACCCAACTCATTCGGCTTCTGCTCCGACACATCCTTAAACAACTGTCGCAAAAATGGATTAGTCTCAGGCAACTGTTGCCAAGCATCGCGCCGATTAAAATCAAACAACGGATCTCGCACATGGCTAAACACCCGCGCCGTAAATAAGCCATAGGCGATCGTCTGAGCATAAATATCCGCAAAACTATAATCCTTCTCACTCTCCGCCGCCAACTTCAGACTAGGCAACAACTCACGCTGAAAGCTCAACAGCAACCTGTGCAAATAACCATCATTCCCCTCAGCCCCATATACCAAGGGCAGAACCTGCTCAATTCGCTTTGTCACCTCCGCCAACAATTGCGCCAACTCCTTGGCAGTCTGAGCCGTCTTATAAAAAGCCCACTCCACCGACGGAATCGAGAAAAAGTCGCGCGTCGCATCGGCAAACTTAAACCGATTGGTTAACACCAAATTTTCTTGATTGAGTCGTACCAAACGCGATCGCAGATCATCACTATTCCAAGCAAAAGTCTCAATCTGCCTCTGACGTAAACCACCCTCCATCGGCAACACCATCGCCACCCGTCCCGATCGCTCCGCCACTGGCAACAGCAAATAGATCACAGGCATATTTTCCAGATCTTGCTCTAGATAATGCCCATAGATCCTTTGCTGCTGTGCTGGCTCCGTCAAAAAGCCCTTAATCTCCGCATCACTAAAATTATCTAGCTCCTCATAAAAAACCACTGCGATCGGGCAAGTATTCTTAGCCTGTGCTAAATTCTGCCCCGCCCTCACATACCGAAACCCCGACCCCGTCCGATCCAGCTCTTGCAAAGGATAGCCCAAAAACTCTCGCAAAGCTTCAACGCGCTGCGCCTCAGTCCCCATTGCGATCGCTTGAATTTCTGTAGTTACTGCTGACATGCTTTAACTAGTCTTCCTTAGAGCCATATTTTCTTTGATATCAAATTATGAACGCAAGTGGACTCGAACCACCGACCCCCACGATGTCAACGTGGTGCTCTAACCAACTGAGCTATGCGTTCTGACGGATTAATACTATAACATAGTAGTAATAAATTCAACAAAAATCTATGAAACTAATTTTGTATAGCAAGCAGGGTTGCTGTCTGTGTGAGGGTTTGCTGACAAAATTACAACAGGTTAAAAACTTGGATTTTGAGCTAGAGGTCAGGGAAATCACGACTAATCCAGACTGGTTCGATCGCTATCAATATGAAATACCTGTACTTTGTCTGCTTAACGATCGCAATCAAGAACAAGAGTTACCTAGATTTCCACCGCGATCGCCAGTTATAAAACTTGAAGATCTATTACAGCGCTATGTATAAAACCCATAAATCAGGTTATTCCATGTCATCAAGCTTGATCCGTGGATCGACGGCTTTGAGTAATAAGTCGCCAATAAGATTGCCAACGACTAGCATCAAAGTCCCTAACATCAGCCCCGCCATTACCAGATTAGTATCTTTTTCTTTAGTTGCATCTAGCAGCAGCTTCCCTAACCCCGGCCAGCTAAAAAAGAATTCAGTAATAAATGCACCACCTAGCAATCCCCCAAATTCAAATCCTAATAAAGTAAGCAACGGATTAATCGCATTACGGAGTGCGTGGACATAGATCACTTTGTTTTCGGGCAATCCTTTGGCACGGGCGGTTTTGATATAGTCTTGACGCAATACATCCAGCAAACTACCGCGCATAATTCTCTGCAATCCCGCAAAGCTAACCACCGTTAGAGTCAAGATTGGCAAAATCATGTGGTGGGAAATATCAAGGAACTTCCCAAAAGGTGATAAATCCGCAAAATCAATACTAGTCATCCCTCCCACAGGAAACCAGCCTGTATTTTGCGCCAACATTAGTAAAAGAATCGCTAATACGAAGCTAGGAAAACCTTGCGTTGCATAACTTAATATTTGGATCAGGCGATCACTCCAAGTATTTTGCTTAACAGCGCTGTAAATACCGAGGGGAATTGCTAAGAGCCATGTTGTGAACAAAGACGCAAGAGACATCAGCAGTGTATTTCCAGCTCGCTCAACAATTAGCGGTGTAACAGGTGCTAAACCTTGACAACGCACTCCTAAATCACCGCCTAACGTATTCTCTAACCACAAAAGATACTGGATTGCCTCAGGCTTATCGTAGTTCAGTTGTTTTTCTAACTGCTCGATCGTCTTTTTCGGTGTATTAGGGTTGTTTCGCAGATCTGAAAAGCAATTACCAGGGGACTTAGTAATCGCAAAAAAGCTTAGAATTGACACGCCTAAAACGACAATAATCGCTTGTCCGAGTCGCTTTACCACAAAACCTGTTGTATCGTTGAAGATCAAGCGCCAAAAAGAGCGATTTCCTTGGTTTGCAGTTGTCATAGCTCAGAGTTGATTAGTCAATTTGGGTCACTTACTATTCAGTTATAGTAATCTAAATTCGTGTGAAAGCAAAGCTGAGGCGATCGCACCTTACATGCACTCCATAATAAATTTATGACAAATTACCGATCGCCTAAACCATCACCGCATCCGATTGGAGTATTGTCCAAGATTGTGACTGCGATCGCCCTAACTACTTGTATCTATATCCCTAATTCCGTAAAAGCTGAAACCTATATTAATAAACGCACTTGCCCTGCGGATTTTCTGAGTTTAAGTAAAGCGTTAGCTAAAGACTTGCCAGACTATCTCAACCGTGTCTATAGTCGTTTGCGAATTAAACGCGAGGTGATCACTATTAGCCAGCCAGAATTGGAGCCTTTGCCATTAGCTCCCGATCAATCTCGTGATCGCCTACCACAACAGGTATTTTTATCGATATTAGAGCGGTCAACGGGGAAAACTGAAACATCGCAAAGGGCTTACTGGTTATTTGTGGTTCCCACCTCGAATGGTTGGCGACTAGCGATCGCATTTATGCGAATTGGACAAGTGCCGCCAGTAGATGTGAGTGATGCGGCGATCGCAGATGCTACTAATAAGTGGTTGCGCGACTACTGCGATCCTCGTTATCAGCGTTAGTCTGTACCGCCCGCGTAGTGGGCGGTACAGATTTTGGCATATTCTAAATTGATCTTCAGTTGTCAATTTACATTTAATGTCAATCGAATAGAGCCTGTGGCGGTTGCTGGGAGGACAACATTTTGGAGCGATCGCTTGATCAAATCTACAAGATTTTTATCTTTTACGGTCGAAGCCACATCATCGAGTACAAATCTTGTCAATCTGCCATTTTGAATTGGAATCTCCAAAATTACAGTACCATTCAACCCAGAGGGAATGTTAATTGACTGAAGCTGTTGGGCGATCGCCTGTTGGACAATGCTAATATCAACACCTGCAATCCCTGAGATACTCACGATTTGGACTTTTGATACAGCTTGTTGACTTGCCTTAGCTGGTTCGGCAGGAGCGTTCTCACTATCGACTTTATCGCTGAGCCTAGTGTGAAGCTGATCCTTACCAGTAAAAGGAGTATTTCCTTGTAATCTGACTCGCGAATTAGATGGTTGAGAAGGCATGGTCGTAGGGCTTGGTGCAGCAGACTGGGGACTACGACTATCGGCGATTTCGCCTGATGTCATACCAAAATTTACACCCTGAGGCATTTCCACTGGAACATTTACTGTAACCTTGCCACCATCAGGATTGACGCGCACTTCTTCGCTCACCGCCACAAAAGCAGTGTATTGAGAGAGCAAGCGATAGTTGAGAGCCGTTTGGGTCACTGCATCAACTAGAGATTTGACTTCGCCGCCAAACATCTGATTCATTAAGTCTTTAATGCGGGCGCGTCCCCATAGTTGGGCAATACCGAGATTGCTATTGCCCTTCTCAAAATTGACATCAAGGGTCTGCTCGTAGCGCTCACCACCTGCGGCGATACCTGTGATTTTCAGCTTGCCATTAGTGCGATCGCCTTTTTTGCCAAACAACACTAGAGGCTGCTCAGCAAATAGGTCTGGCGCATTGCTAGGATAGATTTCGGGAGCCTCACCATCGCCTTCCCATTTGACTTGAATATTCGTGAGAACAGGATTGTTGATTTGACGGAAGAACTTCTCGGCAACTTCTTGGGTTGGTTCATCTTGACGCACGACCCGCGATGTACCACGTCCCATTTCGGCAACGCGCTCTAACAGATAGCGATTGACGGAACTACCAACACCGAAACTATAGAGACGATTGCCTGGTTTGAGATTTTTCTGGACGGCGGCGATGACCTCATTGTCGTTGCCAATATAACCATCGGTAATCAGCACCACACTGCGAATCCTTCCATCAGATGATGAGGGGAAATTGGTTACAGCATTGATTCCATTCATCAATTCTGTACCGCCATTAGCATCAACTTGATCGATATAGTTCATCGCCTTTTGACGATTTGCCACCGTGTTTTGCAAAGGATAGCTAGAAAGCTGGCGAGTTGTGCTAGAAAAATCAATAATTGTGAATGTGTCGTTGGGATTCAATCCATTGATAAAACGGCGCATTAGTTCCCGTGATTTGAGGATCGGATCACCTGATTGAGAACCAGATGTATCCATTAAAAACACGACATCCTTCGGCACAATTTGATCAGCCCGATAAGCGATCGCAGGAATCAGGTAAGTGGCAAAGTGTGAGCCTTGATCGGTAGTTGTTGTGAGGATTGTGGGTGCAGTGAGATCGCTACTAACTTTGTAGCGCACAATCAAGTCTTTATTGGCAATATTATCGCCAGCCGCTAGTTTTAGCTGCATGGTTTCGCCACTATTCTGGACATCAATGCGATGGGAAGTGGAATACAGATTGCGAATGGGAACACCTGCGTCAATTTGTAAACTCACCGTAATATCATTGCCCGATCGCATTTCAGGTTTGAGTACGGGCGGATTAATCCGTGAAGCATCAGGAACTTGGATCGTATTTCCCTTGGGATCGATCGCAGCCCCTGCGATATAGCGTGGTCCGACGACCATGGGGAAGACAAACTCATAATCACCTTGCTCAAATTTCAGGCTTTCGGTATAGCGAATTGTCACCTTGATTTGTTCGCCTGGTTTGATATTGGCTAGAGATTGGGTAAAGATATTATCGCGCTCTTGCTCTAGCAAACCCGCAGTGCGTCCTTCCCTACGAGCGCGATCGTAGATTTCCTTGGCTTCTTCACGTTTTTTGATATCGCCTTTAATCACGCGATCGCCGATCTTAATTTCCATGTCATCGACGGCGGCTTGATCGGGTAATGGAAATACATAAATTGCTTCTAAAGGTTTGTCATAGGGATTTTGAAAGGTTTGGGTGACTTCGACTCGCGAAATGTTGCCAGATATTTTCCCTTTGACATCAGTATTGGTGAGGGTAAAAGCTTGCTGCTTGCGATCGCCTGTTTGAGCATATAGCCCACCGACGGGGCGATCTTTGTCGGCGCGAGAACTGCGATCGCTAACTGGTTCGAGAATTCCTGTTCTAACCATCGAGCTGGGGTTTTGGGGAGTTTTGGCGATCGGGCTAGACTGAGCTAATGTGCGATGTGCGATCGCACCTGCAAGGATCATCGCGACAGGTAATGCGATATAGATAGGCTTAATTGATTTCATAGTAATTTCGCTCCTCAGCGCCTGCGTCCTTAATGATCGGTATTTTTGCAAGCTGTTAGTGTTTGTTGATCTTGAGTCTCTCACTCTTACTCAGGATTAGTTTCTCAGTTGCAGTTTTTGTAACGACAAAAATCAAAATGCAAATATAAAACCCAAATTGGTGGGGCGGCAAAGCCGCCCCACCAATTTGGAGAAATCTAGATTAGTACTTTATTTATTCACTTGTCCCCAATATCAGTTAAGCAAGTCCGCCTTTGGTGGACTTGCTTAACTGATGTTTACAAGAAAAATAATTGTCCTTTTTGCATACAAAAAAGCGCTTGATGCTAGGCATCAAGCGCTTTTTTGTTTTTACGGAGAGGGGGAGATTCGAACTCCCGTTAGGTGTGACCCCAAATCTGATTTCGAGTCAGACGCATTCAACCACTCTGCCACCTCTCCAAATATTTTTTGCAGGGTCTTTGGTAAGCAAAGCGTATGCCATGATATCACGTTACGTATAATATTGATTTTGTTTTTTTGAGCGCCGTAGGCGCTCAAAAAAACAAAATGAGTTTTAGCGACTCACACAAAATAATTGCTCCCAAAAATGTTGCGTCGGGCGTAGCCCGTCGCAACATTTTTGGATTTTATTTGGAACATTTTCATTAGTTTCGCCAAATCTATGCCCACACTGCTAGTCAAAAATATCCATACCTTAGTCACCATGGATCGCGATCGCCGCGAACTCCATAATGCAGCGATATTTGTCAGAGATAATGCGATCGCACAAGTGGGACTCACCACCGAATTACCGCAAACTGCCGATGAGGTGCTGGACTTACAGGGCAAACATATTGTTCTGCCTGGGCTAGTTAATACCCATCACCATTTTTATCAGGTTCTCACCAAAGTTATCCCCGCCGCCCAAAATTGCACGCTGTTTAATTGGTTACAAAAAGTACACGATAAGCGAAAAGCTCTGCGCTTTAGCGCTGAGATGTAAGCGAACGGCGGTTTCAACCGCCTTGTCTATGTTATATTATATT
>JAYUSC010000728.1:0-2544 GCA_043755885.1 Pseudanabaena sp.
GTTCGCCCGCGCAGCGGGCGAACCAGCTTCTTTGGGTTCTGGTTTTTATGATGCCTAGCCACTTACGCCACTCTCAACAAACTACCACTGAACGCGATACATACAAAATAGCAACCCGTCTTTTTTGGCGGTAATTTTGCCACCCATCGACTGCACCAGCTCAGTAACTTCATTAAGCGGTGTCAGAAATACCTCTGAGCCTAAATAAGTTTCTAGAATCGCCCAATTTTCAGCAAATTCTAAATCAGGTGCGATCGCATCAAAAATTAATACCCCATTTGGTTTTAGTACGCGCTTCGCCTCACGCAAAACCAATTTCAAATACTCAAGCGGGTAATAGCAACTAAACCCAGTCGAAATCACGCGATCGAAAAATTCATTTTCGTAGCTTAACTGATGCGCCGCCCCAAGCTGCACCCCTTTAAATAATTTAGAATTTAGCTGCGAACCCCGTGAATTCAGCGCATCTTTAGCCACAAAGCTAACTTCCTGCCCATAAAAAAACACATCCCAATCGCGCCAAGGATAAATCAAAAAGCTGACCCCACAGCCAATATCCAAGCAACGCTGATTTTTTTGAAATTGCGCCAACTCCCAAAATGGCGAAGCAATTTTGCTAGATAAAGTATGGCTTACCCATTCTCGAAAAAGCGGCATTGACTCCACCTCTTCAGGTAAATCAAATGCCTCATTGCGATATTCGCGATCGTAGCGCTTCTGCACCGTTGCGATCGCAGGTGTCCAGTCATCAGCCTGAGAAGTAAAAGCTTTACTCATAAATTTAAGATCTATAAAAAATTAATACCTGATTGTTTCTCGATCGCTTTCAATGTCCCTATTGGAATCATCTTGCTGCTATGAACAGGAACAATAACAGTCCGCCGAGTTTCAGTACTAAATAATTTGAGGTGAGATCCATTTTGAGACACCTCTACAAAGCCTGCTGATTTAAGTTGTTTAATGACTTGGGTTGCAGTTAATCGTGGCGATTTAGGCATAAAAATCTACAGCGCCAACTCAACCATTTCAGAACGAGGCTTTTTAACTAATAAATAATCTGGTAATGGTTCTAGCATTAGAGAAATAGCGTCTTTAAGATTAGATATAGCTTCTTCGCGACTATCACCACAAGAAGACACAAAATTTAACTCTGGACAGGTTGCAGAATAAGCCTGTACTTCCTCATCCCATTCTAAAACTGCACGAATCACCATAAATTTGCCTCAAAACTCAATATTTTCGTATAGATCTGCCAAGCTAACTTCAACACCAATTGATGACAGCGTAAACCGATCATCTAAATTGTCATACTCGATTAACAACCATTGGTTTTCTGATTGCCTAATATAACGCTCCACATGGGGTTTTACCTGATCAATTAACAAATATTCCTGAAAACTAGAAATTGTGCGGTAATCAGCAAACTTTTCACCACGATCATAATTTTTTGTCGAGTTAGATAATATTTCAGCAATGAAAACAGGCTGCGTCACCGTATCTTTGCGACCCTCTTGCAAAATGATTGGGCGCGGCACAACCATCACATCAGGATAAGTATGAATTTTGATTTGGGGAATCCATAACCGTTGATCGGTTACAAATACCTGCAAGGGCTTACCTTTGAGCGCAATCCTCAGAATTACAGTCAAAGCACCAATAATTTCATTATGTGTAGGCGTGCCACCAGTCATCGGAATAATTTCTCCATTGCGATATTCGTTCCGAGTTGTCGATATCGTCTCTAACTCTAGATATTCTTCAGGTGTGTAAGTCTTAACAGGAATAGCAATCATCAGTTTGTTTCCCACTATTTAGAAATATTGGTTAGAAATATTAAATTGCTTGTTGCTTTTGAGCTTTGAGGTAGTCAAACACCGACTTATCACCAATATCGGGTGGGATTTCTTGAGTCACTTTACGAATTGCAAAGATCATAAACAAAACTGCCCAAGCACCTAACAGTCCTCGCTCGATCGCCACAGGCAAAATATTCGCCAAATGACCAAGCAGCAGCAGAGGCAATAAAGGTACTAAAAACTTTGTTTCAAAACGATTAAAACAAAAAGTCTCCTTAAAGAAAATGCCTGTGAGTGCCGCAAAACTAAACCCCACACCAACCAACGCAATTTGATGATCGTAAATTGCGATCGCTAAAGGCTCAGGAAAATAAATAGCCACAACCACCGCGGCGATCGCCCCGATCGCCCAAAAGATCTGCAAAACCCGATGTAGTAGCTCCAGATAAATATGAATCGTCCAGAGGGCAACACCTAGCCCCACAGAAAACCCGATATATAGCCACGTCAACCAATTGAGGATTTCAGGATTATCGGGCTGCAACAGCACTAATATCGCGCCCACGCTAAAACATAAAGCTGCGATCGCTAAAGCACTGCGGTACATAATGACCCCACTGCGATCGTCTTTTGTAATCGTAAACTCACCAAATTGACCTTGATAAACTTCAGATTTAATTTCCACAAATTTCTCCGCCAACGGTTATTAGAGCGATGCGATCTAAGTTTGTGGTGGCGCGGCGAAGCC
>JAYUSC010000729.1:0-2541 GCA_043755885.1 Pseudanabaena sp.
TATTCGGGCTAGAAAAATCAACAATTACGCGATCGGGTTTCTCGACTTTGGCGATCGCAAGGCGATCGCTTTTTTGCATTTTTGCTAATTGTGATTCTAAGTAGCTAAGTTTCAGCTTTAAGTTAATAAATCCTGCTCCTGCGATCGTCGGAGCCTCGAACATATCGTCAACTTCTAAATTTGAGATTATCTGGGCAGCGACATCTTGGGGCTTTTGTTTGAGCTTTTTGGTTAAGCCTAGAGCCGCATTGCATTGATAATCGCCAAATTTAGCATCCTTTGATGGCGCGACGGCGGGATCGTGGTTGGTATATTCCGCACCAAAGGCGGCTGCGATCGCATTTGAGAAACGTATCTTTAAATCGGATAAAATGGAAGTGGTCATGGGTTAGTTTTTGCTTTTAGCCTAGGCTGATCAATATAGCTTTTTTTCAGCGCTATTTAAAATGTGTAGACTCAGTTACTGTAGCAATAAAAAGTTATATGAAAAATTCTAGCGTTAAGGCTTTGAGTCAATTTTTTAAGCAAGTATGTTTGGGCGTTGGTGGTGCTGCGATCGCGCAATTGTCCTTGTTCGCTAGTCCTAGTTTTGCAAAACCAAACAATCTTACACTTAACGTTCATCCTACGGATTCTCGCGGGGCTTTTCCAATTTGTCCTAATGAGGTTAGCCTAACTCAAACACCGCGCCCTTATGCTGAGGGTGGTTATACGACAGATGGCTCATCGTCTCTAGGTTGGTTTGCGAGGGAGTTTCGGATTGAAAAAAGTGATGAGTTTAGTGTGACTTGGGTGGCGAAATTGCAGGTCAAGTATCGCAACTGTAAGGCAACTGCTGGAATCACCAAGGTGAATGGTGAGCCATTTGAGGGGGCTTCATATTTGCGGATGCGGTTTGTGAATAACAAGGTTTATCTGATTTTAGATATGACAGGGCTGAGTGATGCGAATCGGTTAACCCCTGTGATTTTGAATAAGGGTGTGAAAAATGGTAATCCGACTTGGACATGGGGAGGTACAGATTAATCGCAATGTCATCAGTAGCTATGCATGATTAATTACAAGTTACGCCCCGCAGGGGCGCAACCTTAGGGGTTTGGGTAATTTATTCTGCACACCTACTTAGCAATCGGTTAATCTTAGACTAGCGATCGCGAAAACTTTTAAACGAGCATCATGAATTCAAGCCCACAAACTCACCCCACATTTTTACTCGTTGACGGACATTCCCTTGCTTTCAGAGCTTTTTATGCCTTTGGTAAACACCCAGAGGGCGGATTACGAACCTCAACAGGCATCCCGACGAGTATTTGTTTTGGGTTCTTGAAAGCATTGATCGAGATGCTCGATCGCGAAAAGCCTGCTGCTGTTGCGATCGCATTTGATCTGGCCGCCCCCACATTTCGCCATGAGATTGACGATACTTATAAGGCAAATCGTTCGGAAACGCCTGAAAGTTTTATTCCTGATATGCAGAATTTACAGCTGGTTTTAGCAGCGATGAATCTGCCAGCGATTACCCAAGCGGGTTTTGAAGCAGATGATGTATTGGGAACCCTATCTCAGGCGGCGAGTGCTGAGGGTTATACGGTTAAAATCTTAAGTGGCGATCGCGATTTGTTTCAATTAATCGATATTGACAAACGCATCTCCGTGCTAAATCTCGGTCAGAAAGATAAGATTGTCGAATATCACGCCGATCAAGTAAAAGAGCGATTAGGAGTCTTACCGACGCAGGTCGTGGACTATAAAGCGCTCTGTGGTGATGCTTCCGATAATATCACTGGTGTGCGCGGCATTGGTGAAAAAACGGCGATTAAATTAATAGATGAATATGGCACTTTAGAGAATATTTTAGCGGCTGTACCGAAGATGAAGGGAGCCATTAAAATCAAGCTAGAGCAAGGGATTGAGGCTGCTAAACATTCTCAATTTATGGCGACGATCAAGACCGATGTGCCGCTTCCCGTTGCGATCGCAGATTGTAAACTAACAGGTTTTGATACCGCCGAGTTAATTCCTTTATTAGAAGAGCTTGAGCTAAAAGCTTTTGTGAATCGGGTTGATCAGATTCATGCTAAGTTGTCGGGGAATTATGAGAAGAAGCCCTCACCCCCAACCCCTCTCCCTCAGGGAGAGGGGTTGGGGGTGAGGGACAATGGCGATGATGAGGAGTTGTGGTTTGACTTTGCGAAGCAGGAGGCTGATCAGGCGATCGCCGCTTCAGCTTCGTTAAAGTTGGATGTGCAGATTATTGACACAATTCCTAAATTAGAGAAATTATGCGAAATCCTCAGTAGTCAACAGTCCGCAGCATGGGACACCGAAACATCAGCATTAAATCCCTTTGAAGCGGAACTTGTTGGGATTGGTTGTTGCTGGGGAGAGTCGATTAGTGAAGTAGCTTATATTCCTTTAAGTCATAGTGAAGGACACAATCTCAAATGGGAAGAAGTGAGAGAGATGCTCAGACCCATTCTCGAAGATGCGAGTTATCCGAAATACTTACAGAATGCTAAGTTCGATCGCTTGATGTTTAAG
>JAYUSC010000730.1:0-5877 GCA_043755885.1 Pseudanabaena sp.
CATCAAACTTTTTGTTATAACCCTGCATACCATTCATAACCGAGATCTTCCCAATAGCCGCGTTTCTTGCCAAGCACACTCGTCATCTGGATTCTGGTCACCCATTTACTGAGCTTATAGCCCAGCTTGACAGGTGAAGCTAGACGCAGGGGCGCACCATATTCTGGTGTAAGAGCTTGCCCATTCTTTTGATATGCCATCAAGGTTTGAGGATGCATCACCGAGTCAATATCCCAACTTTCGTAATAGCCATCCGCCGAATAAAAATATACATACTTGACTTGAGCCGATGGCTGCGCGATCGCAATTAAATCTCGCAGTCGCACACCGCCCCACTGCACAATCGCCGCCCAACCTTCAACACAGACATGACGGATGACCATGCTCGTAAATGGAGCTTTTTGGAGATCGCCCATACTCAGACTCAAGGGATTATTTACTTCGCCGTCAATGGTGAGGCGATAAGCAAGCGGGTTAATTGCGGGAGTACCACGGAAACTATTAATAATTAATTTCTCTGGCTCGATCGCACTTGTTGGAAATTCTGGTACTGGTTGCTGCGGTTTAAAAATTAATGACTCAACCTGCTGGTTTAATGGCTCCGACAGACCACCCACTACACCTTCAGCAAGGCTACCAAAGCCAATCGTCAGTAGACCTACACCTGCCAAAGTCAAAAAGCGGCGGCGTGGGACTAAATCAGTATCATCAAACTCAAGCTCTGAGTTCGGTTGTTTTTGTTCAGGTTCTTGTGACATAACTTAAATATAGCAAAGGCAGCGCAAAGCGCCGCCTTTGCTATTACTCCCAAAACATCGAGTCAAGCAAGCGATCGCCACCCACTTTTCGCCCTAACTGCGAATGAATACCGCCTAAGATCAGCGTAATTGGCACAGCCATAAAGTGCGTGATTCGCAGAGGCTCCCAACCACCAAAGCTATCAACTATCCAGTAAAACTGAGCAGGCTTGTACATTCCTAGCCCCGAAAAAATTGATAACAACAACATCGGAATCAGCAACGTGTAAACCAACCGATGCCAAGCATAATTTTTCCGCTTTTCGTTTTGACTGACAGCCAAAGCTTTTACATCTTTGCTACTCATATACCGATGTCGCCAGCGTCGCGTTATTACGACATAACCGCCATACCACAACAAGTTCAGCGAAAAGATCCACATCATCGCAAAGTGCCAATGTCTACCACCTGCTAGCCACCCCCCTAGCCCCAAAATTGGCGGTATATGAATTCCGCCCCGTCCGCCGAATACTGGATTGGCATTATAAATTTGGAGTCCGCTGGTAATCATCAAAAATAAACTGACCAGACTTATCCAATGAAAAACTTTAGCTGGAAAATCTTGATTGGGTTTGGGGTTGGGATTTTGAGTCTGCGATCGCATGATCACTCCTAGTTGACTTTTACCTAGATCTTAGTCGAATTTTCCTCACAAAAAAGGAGGTGACGCAAAGCGCCACCTCCTTTTTTGTTAAATACTACTGAGGCTTTTTGGTTGCATCAGCAGGCTTGTCAGACTTCATCGCATCAGGCTTAGCCATTGCGTCAGGCTTAGTAGCATCAGGCTTCATTGCATCAGGCTTAGTAGTAGCAGCAGGTGCAGATGTAGCGGCTGGAGTAGCTTTAGGAGCTGGGGTTTCGGTAGCACAAGAAACTAGTCCAGCAGACAAACCAAGACTGGCAACGATCAAAAGAGCTTTCAAGTTCATAGTTGTAATTTTTTTCTGTTTAGTAATGGATCTAACTAATTGGTTTGTAAGTAACTACATGTAGTTTTTGTGGAGGAGCCTGCGTATAATTACTCACGGACTTATTCTATGTTAAATAATTGTTAATTGCTAGCTTAATTTTTGTAAATTTGTAATCTGTATAGCTGACTTATAGGTTAAATCATGCAGAAGCCTTATTGTGTAAGGAAATGATTGAAAATATACCTATAAGAATTTTTGAACTAATAGTTCGAGGGGATCACCTGTCTAGCACAGATTACGATCTATTGGTAAATAAATTCAGAAATAATAATGACTATTTTTGCGCGTTGAAAACAGAGCGTTTGGACTTAGCCTCATTTAACGAAGTAGTTGATCAGCGATCGCAATTTCTAAGATCGGTTTACCCCAAAATTTCACAAGTTTTAGATTCTCACAATATCCAAATTGATCCCCCAGAGGCAATACTGCCCCTGCTCTGGCATTATTGGTTGCCTCTTGCTCAAAGCTTAGCCCAGCAGCAAGAAAAAATTGGTCGCACCTTGATCCAAGGCTTACTCGGTGGTCAAGGCACGGGCAAAACCACCTTAGGAACTGTGCTTGATGTGATTTTGCGACATCTTGGCAAAACTTTTCTGAGTATTTCGCTTGATGATCTCTATAAAACCTATTGCGATCGCCAAAAATTACGCGATCGCAATCCCAATCTAATTTGGCGAGGACCACCGAGTACTCACGACGTGGATCTTGGTATTCAGGTTTTGCAAAAATTACGCGATCGCCCTCTAAATATTTGCCAACCAATCGAGATTCCGCGTTTTGATAAATCTCTGCACTATGGTGCGGGCGATCGCACTACGCCCGAAATTTCTGATGCTGCGGATATTGTCATGTTTGAAGGCTGGTTTGTGGGGATGCGCCCCTTACCAATTTCTGCCTTTCGCAATTTTGTGCCGCCAATTTTGTCAGAATGCGATCGCAAATTTGCCCTTGAATGTAACGCCAATCTCGATAACTACCTGCCACTCTGGGAATATTTAGATCGCCTAATCGTGCTTGTGCCTGAAGATTATAAATTCAGTCTGCAATGGCGTATCGAAGCCGAACATAAGCTCATTGCATCGGGGAAATCAGGGCTGAGCGATCAAGAAATTACCCAATTTGTCAAATATTTTTGGAAAGCGCTACACCCTGAATTGTTTATGCCCCGCATGATTACTCAAGACTACGGTAGCTCATACGCTGATCTAGTTGTCCAAATATCGCGATCGCATTTACCAACAAAGATATATGCCAAAAAGTAAGGGCGCGGCTTTGTAGCGCCCTTACTTTTTGGGTTTTATCGCAATCAATCGGAAGGAATAGTTTATTATGATGTTAGAAATAAAATACCCCGATTGATTTAAAGATTCTGAAGACGGAATTTGCTCATATTACTTTAAGTATTTGAGTGGCTACCCCAAGTCAGAATCAATTATCATAAATTAAAATTAAGAATCGTTAAGATCTTACTCACTACATAGATTAAGGAACATTTGCAATGGGATTACCCTGGTATCGAGTGCATACAGTTCTCCTGAACGATCCAGGAAGACTGATTGCCACGCACCTGATGCACACTGCTCTCGTAGCAGGGTGGGCAGGCTCGATGGCGCTTTATGAGCTAGCAATTTTTGACCCCAGTGACGCAGTACTCAACCCCATGTGGCGGCAGGGTATGTTCGTAATGCCTTTCATGACTCGTCTTGGCATTACCAACTCTTGGAGCGGCTGGACAATCACTGGCGAACAAGTTGCCAACCCCGGTTTTTGGTCTTTTGAAGGTGTTGCACTTGCACACATCGTTCTTTCAGGTTTACTCTTCCTTGCTGCGATTTGGCATTGGGTAAACTGGGATCTCGAACTATTTAGAGATCCTCGTACAGGTGAGCCAGCTTTGGACTTGCCCAAAATGTTTGGTATTCACCTATTTTTGTCTGGTTTACTCTGCTTTGGCTTCGGTGCATTCCACCAAACAGGTTTATTCGGTCCTGGCATGTGGATATCCGATGCCTACGGTTTAACTGGTCATGTTGGTCCTGTTGCCCCTGAATGGGGACCGAACGGATTTAACCCCTTTAATGCTGGCGGTATTGTGGCTCACCACATCGCTGCGGGTATTGTCGGCATCGTGGCTGGTCTATTCCACCTCACCGTGCGTCCACCAGAGCGTCTTTACAAAGCGTTGCGGATGGGCAACATCGAAACCGTACTATCCAGCAGTATTGCGGCTGTATTTTTCGCGGCTTTCGTTGTCGCGGGAACCATGTGGTACGGCTCGGCAGCAACCCCAATCGAATTGTTTGGACCAACCCGCTATCAGTGGGACAGCAACTCCTTCCAACAAGAAATTTCTCGCCGTGTGCAAACTGGCTTGAATGCTGGCTTGAGTGCTGAAGAAGCTTGGTCAAAGATTCCTGACAAACTCGCTTTCTATGACTACGTTGGTAACAGCCCTGCTAAAGGTGGTTTGTTCCGCGTTGGTCCGATGAACAATGGCGATGGTATTGCTCAAGGTTGGCAAGGGCATCCAATTTTCAAAGATGGTGAAGGTCGCGAACTTAGCGTTCGTCGTTTGCCTAACTTCTTTGAAACTTTCCCTGTCGTTCTTCAAGACCAAGATGGTGTTGTTCGTGCTGACATTCCTTTCCGTCGTGCAGAATCGAAGTACAGCGTTGAGCAAACTGGCGTGAATGTAGCCTTTGTTGGCGGCGCATTAAATGGCAAAACCTTTGCCGATGCTCCTTCAGTCAAAAAGTATGCTCGTCAAGCTCAGCTAGGCGAAATCTTTGAATTCGATCAAGAAAAGAATAACTCCGACGGTGTATTCCGTACTAGCCCTCGTGGTTGGTTCACCTTCGGTCATGCCGTGTTTGCGTTGTTCTTCTTCTTCGGTCACATTTGGCATGGCGCTCGTACCTTGTTCCGCGATGTGTTTGCTGGGGTTGACCCAGAAATGAGCGAAGAGCAAGTTGAATGGGGCGCATTCCAAAAAGTTGGTGATAAATCTACTCGCGCTGTTGAGGCATAAAATTCCATGGAAGCTCTCACTTACACTTTGATTTTCGCTTGTTTGATTGGTTTGTTCTTCTTTGCAATCTTCTTCCGTGAACCTCCTAAGGTTATCTCTAACTCTAAAGATAAGAAGTAAATAAAAAAGCCCGCCTAGGCGGGCTTTTTTGTTTTAGCCCATATTTATTGATGGTTAAGTGAGTTTGAAAAAGCGTTTAGATGTTTTATTGGTTGATTTAGGGCTTGCGCCATCGAGGGAGCAAGCTCAAAAGTTTATTCGGGCTGGTTGGGTGCAGGTCAATCAACAGGTGATCGACAAGGTTGGCACTGAGGTCAAAGACGACGCGGCTATTTTGGTGAAGCAACAGTCGCCTTTTGTGTCCCGTGGTGGTGAAAAACTGGCGGGCGCGATCGCAAAATTCAGCATAAACGTTCGCGATCGCACTTGTTTTGATGGTGGCATTTCGACGGGCGGCTTTACAGACTGTATGCTGCAACAGGGCGCAGCGAAAGTCTATGGAATTGACGTGGGCTATGGTCAGGTGGATTGGAAAATTCGCAGCGATGAGCGGGTGGTTTTGCGCGAACGCACTAATTTGAGACATCTCAAGCCTGAAGATTTATATGCGCCTGAAGATATCGTTTCTGATTTTGCAGTTTTAGATTTATCGTTTATTTCGCTGACTAAGATTTTGCCTGCTCTGTGGGATTTATTGCGATCGCCTCGCGAGACTTTACTGCTAGTCAAGCCGCAGTTTGAGGCAGGTAAAGGACTAGTTGGCAAAAATGGGATCGTGCGCGAACCGAAGATCAGGGCTGATGCGATCGCGCAAGTTTTGCAATCTGCTCAAGGTCTGGGTTGGCATTTTCAAGGTTTAACGCCTTCGAACATTCAGGGTCGGACAGGTAATCATGAGTATTTGCTCTGGCTATGCGATCAGCCATCAGAAATAATTGCACCTAGTTTTGACGAGATTTTGATTGTTGCCAATCTTTAGGTAGAGGCTGCGCCACAGGGAGCAGCCCTAAACCTCGGCTATAGTCTATCTGCGTAAGGTGAGTTCTTAAGGGACTTGCAAGAAATAATAAAACCCAAAAAT
>JAYUSC010000731.1:0-2538 GCA_043755885.1 Pseudanabaena sp.
CTTTTGGATTTTACAGCGCACCGCGCTGTAATTTACTTGGTTTGTTCAGGACAGGCGACACCGCCCGATATGTTGCGGCATTGCTGACGAATTTCTGATAGTAAGCTGGGATTCATTTGATTCGACTTACTTAGAGCAAGCTCAAATTGCTTCTTGGCAGCAGGAATATTACCGCCGCCTTGCATCCATAATACTTGTCCCTTCAGGTAATGTAGCTCTGGGTTATTTGGCGCAGAGACTAGAGCCTTATTCACAGCATCTAAAGCAAGATCAGGTTTACGCGCATCACGATAGGCAAGAGCAATTCCACGCCATTTCAGATAGTCGGGCGCTGCATATTGCTTGAGACTCTCCAATGCAGTTTCAAGATCTGATAAAGGCAATACCGACGCAATTAGCATATCGATATAGCCCTTAACCAAATTTAGTTCAGGATCATTGGGGGCAAGATCCTTCGCTTTTTGGATATTGTCAAAAACGCTTTGCACCAGTGGTAAAGCTTTAGGCGCACTAGACAAGCCTTCAGTTTTCACAATATATCCCGCCTCGATCAAATCGCTTACGGCAATATACATGTAAGCCCTGAGGTTATCGATACCCTTCAAAGCTTGAGCGTTAGAGCGAACTCGTTTCCCTGCATCTTGCATGACCAAGTAGTCTTCTTTGGCATAGGCGGTAGAAGCCCGCAAAGCAAATAGGAGTGGATCGCTAGCTTCTGTTCTGACAGCTAAATCTAATTGCTTTACTGCGGCTGCATAATCTCCTTCTTTGAACATTAATTCAAAGGCTTTCTGAGTTTCATTACCGATCGCCCTAGCATTTGAGGTGCGGAATGGATCGGCCGCGAAGCTCGGCATCGCTGTGGCGATGGTGATCATTGCTGCCAACATGGAGACAGATACAGATTCAAAAACAAGTTTTAAAGGACGGTTCATAAAATTCCCCGAAAATATCAGGCTATGATGTGGTTAGCAAAGTTGCGATCGTATTTTTAGAGATTCTGACAAATTTGACTCGGACTAAATCTAAATACTTAATCTAAATTTGGTCTGGGGTTTATTAAGTTGTCTGCAACATAGTACGTTAATGAATTGCAAGACGATTGTAATTTACAAAAAGTTTCCTACCCTCATCTAACAGGCTAGATATGCAGCACCCGCACCAAAATACTAAGATGCGGCACGAAGTGCCGCATCTTAGTATTTTGGTTTTCATTCAACCCGATTAGGAAAGGATATTTCTAGCACTACACATCCAATATCGGTCTTAAATGGCCCATGAATTTCGTGCGGTGGTCTACTGGCGTAATGACCACTTTGTAACCACAGATCAAAAGCGCGATCGTAAAGGCGACCACTAACGATGAATACTTCTTCAGGATAGGGATGGCTTTTGCCACCAAAAGCAGTTGTATCTGCATTCGGATGAAATCGAGTTAAGCGTGTATATTCGCCTGTGTCTTGGTCTAAGCTCAAGGTCAACTCTTCAGCCATCCCTTCGAGTCCAAGAATTGGCTGCCATTTATGACTGTTATCTAAGTCCAATGGATTCCAATATGTAGCAATAGATTTCGACATACTTCTTAGTATAGGACAAAAAATTGCAAAAGTAGACAGGAAGGAGTTTTATAGAAGATAAGGAATGAAAATTAAATAACTTGTGCAAATGAGGATAGAATAAACAAAAAAAGAGGGCTTAATTATGTACTATAGCGAAGAGATTGAATCAGAAATGGTGAAGTTTTACATGTCATTAGGGGAGAAAGACAAACGAAGATATGCAGCTATTGAGGCAAAAAAGATGGGTCATGGAGGCATAAAGTATATATCAGAATTATTTGGATGTCATCGGAATACAATTACAGAGGGGAAAAATGAAATAGAGAATATAGAAATAGAAAAGTTTAATAGTAAAGGTATTCGAGTACATGGAGGAGGGAGAAAGAGTTGCTTTGAGGAAAAACCAGAGCTAGATGAAGCATTTTTAAGGGTAGTGCAAGAACACACTGCGGGAGACCCGATGCAACCAGAAGTAAAGTGGACGTACTTAAACCAAAGTCAAATAGTTGCAGGTTTAAAACAGCAGGAGATAGAGATAAGTGCGCCCATAGTCAAGAAACTGCTGGATAAACACAATTACGTGAAACGCAAAGCTCAAAAGCAATTGGCAACAGGTCATACCGCAAATCGGAACGAACAGTTTGAAAACATCGATAGACTAAAGCAAGAATATAGAGATGCAGGTAATCCAATTATCAGTATAGACGTAACTACTCAGGCTTAAATTTTAATAAAGATATGAGAGAAAGGAGAAAAGAGGAGGTAGGGTAAAAGGAATAGAGACTCAGCGCTCTGATTGACTGACAAAAGTGTTGAGAGACAGGGTGAAAAAGTATACAGAGGGTAGATTTGAGTAAAAAAGAGGCGTATGCTGTTTTTTGAAGAAAAAGGAGCATAGGACAAATGACCCAAAACGCCTCACGAATCTATAATGAACTAATAAAATATGGGAGTCAATACTGTCCATGGTCGGATGTGC
>JAYUSC010000732.1:0-5868 GCA_043755885.1 Pseudanabaena sp.
ACTGATATTACACTCAAAAAATGAATTTAGGATGAAATCTAAAATCACCCAAACCCGCAACCTTACGGGTTTGGATTTGACTCAACCAAAAAAGAAGGGGGACGCTAAGCGTCCCCCTTCTTTTTTGGTTTTTTTAGCTAATCCATTCAGGAATTGCTTCTTCTTTGGTGTTAGTGCGACGCTCAAGGGTTTGACGCTCGAACTTCATGTGGATAGCGCGATTTTGTTCGCCATCCGCCGCCACTGCAAAGACTGGATAGTCTTGAATGCCATCTTGGAAAGAAGTATGGTAACGGAATGTACCATCAGGATTGAGCTTGATCGGACGACCGCCAATAGTAACAGAAGCATCAGGCTCAGTTGCACCATAGACAATCAACTCAGCATCAGCGACCAGCCAGAACTTGCGAGGACGGGTCGGTGATTCGCTAGAGAAGAAGTTGTAGCTAGACATGCCAACGCCAGAGTAGTTAATACCGCTCGTGCTGACTGCACCTGCCGCACCCGCAAACAAACCTGCGCCAGAAGGGAAGACGTAGGAGCTGAGAGACTGGGGAGCCATCGCTTCATGCTGCATAGAACCGTAAAGGGAGCCAGAAATTCTCTGAACTTCTGCTTCACGAGCAATATTGAAGATTTCGTCGTAGGAGCTATCGCTGGTGGTAGTTGCTGTTTCTTCGGGAGCAGGTTCAACCTTCTTGGCTGGAGGAACCAGAGTGAAGAATGTTTGACCCTTAAGAGTTTGATCCCAAGGAACAGTAATAAAGTTGTCTTCTACCCATTCCGAAGGAAATACTGGGGGGACATGAACTACTTTAGAACGAGTTAGCACTAACCAACGACCATCAGCACAACGATAGCCAAGCTCAGCTACATAGTCGCGATCGCTAATGGGGATCGGTAAATACCATTCGCGAGCGAGTTCATCGCTGTTGTATTCTTGTAAATTATTCGGAGTTTGGTAATCCAAATTAACATCGGTGGCATCATATAAACGAAGAGCCAACTGCTGTCCACCTTGCTTTCTCAATTCTTCTTTCTGAGAGCTAGGGACATCCCAATACACATAAGCCCATTGGGGATCACGAGGTAATAGGACGATGCGGCTTTCACCATAACCGCTGGGCAAATCACCGATACTTTGATCAATGGCAGCAAGCGATTTCAAGTTTTCTTCTGTTTCTTCACTACCGACATTAAACTTTGATGCTTCCACGATTTCTTGTGTCTCCGAATTACTACGATCTACTTGATTTGAGGCTGCACCTTGAGCCATAAGAATAGTTTGAATATCAGCAAGTAGTTGAGACTTTCGCATTCGACTGTAACGAGAAATCTCTAGCTCTGCTGCTACTTTGCGAAGTTGACGCAAGGTCATTTCTTCTAGGGGAGGACGTTCCCTCGCCATACAATTAACCTCCAACTGCTTTTAATGATGTCTACCTCAGTTGCTGTGAACTGAGGATTCGGTCTGTAGCTATGTATATTCTGCCAAATTTTGGGAGAAGGTCAATGGCTGGAAGGAGTGTCTTCTATTGGTTTAAATAAGTTTACGAGGTGTTTTCAGTATAAATACTTAGCTAAAACCAAATACCTGTAATTGTTATGGCGATTGCATAGGTAAATTTAATAGGGGATCGTAATGTCAGGGAAACATAACATTGCGATCCCCTCCTTTTGATACTAGGGGAGTTTGTCCGAAAAGCCATAAGATTAGAGCGACAACAAATATGTATTTTTATAAATTATGAAGGCAAAATACGAGTCTTTATCTCGGTCTCTAAAAGTTTTAAAAAGTGCTTTACAAGGTTTATGTCGGTCTGCGATCGCATTTGCATTGGTAGCTCTAGTGGTACTTGGTGGTTTTACTCCAGCCGCAAATGCTGCATTGTTTGCCAAAAAGGGTGAAGCATTATCCACGAAAGAAGTTCAAGCCCTTGTTAATGCAGGTTTGACAGGTAATTACATCACTGATACGACTGATACGATCGCAACTTTGCGCGAAACAATCAATCTCGCTGATGCTGCTGAAAACCGTGCTTCATTAAGAACATCGGCAAGATATAAAATCAATGCCTATGTCTCACGCTACCGCGCCGATCGCGAAAAAAGCGGTTTTTATTCCTATACAACAATGTCCACGGCTTTAAATACTTTAGCGGCTTACTATAACGGCTCGGCAAAGCGTGCAGTCCCTGCTAAAGTCCGCGATCGCCTATTACAAGAGTTTGACCGCGCTGAAGCTGCGCTTGCTCAAGGTCGTTAATTTTATTTTTAGGAAACTACACTTTGTGTAGTTTCCTAAAAAATTAATAAGTAGCTTAAGGACGACGAAACATTGGCAACAGGACTGGCAACAATATACGAGGCTTTGCATCAAGACACACAAACCCATGAGTTTGTCGAAGAGTTGCATCAAACTGATACGAAGGAATTTTGGTATCGGGCGATCGCCGTACTCCAGCAATTTTCGATGCAAAGCCCGATCAAGGGACTGATGCTAACTCATCATCCGTATATTTTCCCAAATGCAGCCTATCGCCAACCCGAATTACAAACTTGGGTATTTACTACCAGCAAATCTTCACTATTCCCGACTGCCTCATTACCGATTGGCAACACCCAAGTTGTCTCGATCCCCAAAGCTGATCCCCTTAATCAAGAATGGTTTTGTATTTTAGCCACTGATACTTTCAGTGTCTTAATACTATCGTCTTCTAAAAGTCATAGCTGTGTCTGGTCGCTTCATCCCATGGCAATTCAAGCTGCGATCGCAGTACTTTTACCGCGAGTTCGTCGCGCAGAACAACAAGCTTTATTGCAAACTAAACTGCAACAGTTTCCACTCACCTTGCCTCCATATCAAATCATGGCAAGATTTTGTGCGATTTTGATGGCGCAGTCTTCGATGCATCAAGAGTTACCGATCCCCGAAATTCAAGAAGTCGATATCATCAAAGCAATTACCCATGAGGTACGCACGCCGCTGACTACGATTCGGATGTTGGTGCGATCGCTAAAAAAGCGCAAAGATATATCGGCGGAAGTGAAAGCGCGATTAGATCGAGTTGATGCTGAATGTACGGAACAGATTGAAAGATTTAATTTGATTTTTGAGGCGGCGCAACTCGATAGTTATCCAATTATGTTAGAAGCGACTCAAATCGAAGAGATATTGAGTGATGGATTTATGCGTTGGCAGGAACATGCAGGAAGACGAGAAATTTCCTTAGAAATGATTTTACCGACCGAGATTCCTGCAATTTTGAGCAATAGTCTGCTGCTCTCTCAAGTTCTCAATGGACTAGTCGATCGCTTAGTTCGGAGTTTCCCGCCCGATAGTCATATTCAGCTAATCTTGACCAGTGCAGGTGAGTATTTAAAGTTACAGTTTCAATCGCAGGTAACGCGACAAGGTGGTGGTGATTTGCCCCTGCTCAAGGCGGTAGGACAATGGCTAATGCTCCAACCTGAGACAGGGACTTTAAGTTTGAGTTTGCCCACTACAAAGACTCTGCTAAAAGCGCTCGGCGGCAAGCTGACCGTGCGAATGCATTCCACCAGTGCCGCCTACGACGGCGAAATTCTGACTATATTTCTGCCATTTATTTGAGGTGAATTTTTAGTTGATGTCATGAATTATTCGCGTTTTAGATGCTCCTCCTGTAGGGGCAAAGAATTCCCACGGTAATCTATAAGTTTTTAGATAATTTTCATTTGGGAATGCTTTGCCCTAAACTCACAACGCAGGGACAATTTATCGATAAAAGCGCAAAGGGTTTAGCATTTGCGTTCCGAGATGGTGATGGGGAGTATAAAAATATTGGCGCAAATGCTAAACCCCTACAAGTTTTTGTTTATAGGGATTTGAGGGCGCGAATAAATCATGACAATAACCATTTTTAACTATCAGCTATAATTATGTCAGTCTTGATATAAAATAGGATGTACGATCCGAAATCATAATCTCGATCAAAAACAGGCATAACTTAGATTTGTTGCTTAAATCGAGTAACCCCATGGATTCAGAAAAACGTCGCCGATTGGAAGCCGCAGGATGGCAATGTGGTACTGTAGATGATTTTTTAGGATTGACTCCCCAAGAATCAGCATTTATTGAGATGCGGTTATCTCTCAGTCACTACCTTAAAGAACTAAGAACTAGAAAGAAATTAACACAACAAGCTCTTGCAAAGAAAATTAAGTCTAGCCAGTCTAGGGTTGCCAAAATGGAATCAGGCGATCCTTCTTCTTCTTTAGATCTGATCATTAACACTTTATTGGAGATTGGTGCAACGCCTCAAGAGATTGGCGAAGTCATCAGTTCTCCATTTCATCAAGTGGTTAGCTCATCTTGATCTTAACTTAGGAGCAAATAATGAAAAATTTGCCTGAGCAAAGTATTGTGGCGATCATCAGGGCTAATTTGCGTTTATCGGGGTTGAGACGGATTGATCAGGAGCTAACTAAGGTCGAGGCAAATTTAGCTAATCCTAATCGTGATCGCATGGGCGATCGCATGGGCGATCGCATTACCAAGATCGTTTTAGCAGGACAGGCGCGAGAATTGCAGGCGGCGCGTTGGCTGGTGGATCAGCTATGGGGAGAAAAAACAGCACCTATTGCTTCGGTCAATAATGATCCGCAGATTTATGAAGAAGTTGCTAGTTTTGAGCTAGAAATAAGCGATCGCAAAATTAATCCCTTAGCAGTTCAGGCAAGCTTATGGGATAAGACCGTCAAAAAATTACAATCTAGTTTGCTAAATTCCAGCAAAACTCCTTTAGAGATTGATGTTTTAAAAGACGAAAAAAAACGCCAACTTCTTTATATTGCTTTGCGCCAAGTTGAACAAAGTATTACTGATTTGCGGTTTGCTCAAATTAGTCCGTCGCAGTTAGCGTTGAAAATACCCGACATTTTAAAAAGTATTTGGCAGGAAACTGTAATTAATTTTTTTGGTAAGTATTACGCTCTAAATGATATTGCTAATGATGAGGTTAATGTTGTTGATTTTTTGCTGAATGATGTAGCGATTATCGAGGCAGAATTTTTAGAAAAGATTCCCCAATTTGATAATTTTCTATCACATTTATTGTTTGAGACAGAATTGATAGTTGATAACTCTACTGCTGCTATCGGTACAACTGAAGCGATGCAGAGGGTGGAGTTAATCTTAGATAATTTGATTATTCAAATTGCTAATGCTGTAATTCAACCACTTTTAAATAATTTTGCAAATACTGAAGAAATCAAACAAAATTTTTATCGCTATAATCTACTTGCCACCCGTGAAATCGAACGATTTCGCAATGATTTATCTTGGAAATATCGCTTAGAAAAATACATTACCGATCCACAATTAATCTTTGAAAGTCGCCATATGTTGTTGACTTTTGCCGATCGCGGGATCAAAAGGGTCAGTATCTATACGCCCCGCAATCAGGAGCTGCAAAACCTAGAAGGGGTACAGCTCGCAGTCACTTTGGTGCTGGAACTCCAAGATGCGATCGCACCCAGACTAAAATCTGCGATCGCATTTATTGGTAGTGGATTTGTGTATGTGTTAACCAATGTGATCGGGCGTGGGATTGGCTTGATTGGGCGCGGTGTGTTGCAGGGAATTGGCAATGCTTGGCAAGATAGTCGAACCAAAAAATAGGTTGTGGCGCTTCGCGCCACAACCTATTTTTTGGTTTGGTGCTTGCTGATTTGTGGGACTAAAATATTTTTCTGGATTTTGCCCATCGCGTTGCGAGGGAGTTCAGCGACAAAAAATATTTGTTTGGGACATTTGTAGGCGGCGAGGCGACTTTTGCAATAGCTAATTAGCTCTTCAGGCGTAATTGCGATCGCATCTTTGATTGC
>JAYUSC010000733.1:0-2533 GCA_043755885.1 Pseudanabaena sp.
TATACATCAAAAACCAAAAATTATACGTTGCGGCGCGACGCGCCGCAACGTATAATTTTTCACTGGGAAGGGAGTAAGTTTATTATTCAGCAATTCTCATTTTAAAAGTCGGTTTCATAATGAGAATTGCTGGTAGCCATTTTGAGCATCCGTATCAGGATTACAGCGATCGCTATCATCAAACTCGACGGGGAATTGGGCCGCGTCGTTGAGAAATAGTGATTGAATCTTGTAAAAATTGGCGTAAATGCTGCACATGGGGATTATCGACTAGCGTGACTAGCTTCTCAAGCGCTTCAACTAGGGTCAGATCCTGATGATATAGCAATCGAAATGCTGACTTCAAGGCTTGTTGAGTGGCGGCATCGAGTCCAGCGCGATCCATGCCAACCCGATTGAGTGTTCTCACACGAGAAGGATTGCCCTCAACTAGAGTGTAAGGAGGTACATCTCGCTCGATGCGACTCATCCCGCCCACCATCGATAGCCGACCAATACGTACAAACTGATGTACACCCAACACACCGCTGATTCTGGCATTGGGTTCAATATGTACATGTCCCGCTAAAGCCACGCCATTAGCAATAATCACGCGATCTTCGATTTCGCAATTATGCCCCACATGGACATAAGCCATCAGTAAGTTACCATTGCCAACATAAGTGACTTCATCAGCTTCATTGGCGCGATTGATCGTGACATACTCGCGGATGCGATTGTCGTTACCGATGCGGACGAGGCTATCAGCACCCGAATATTTCAAATCTTGAGAATCTAAACCGATCGCAGCCCCTGGATAAATTTGGTTGCGATCGCCGATTTCAGTTCTCCCTTCGACAATGACATGATGTCCAATCACAGAATGAGAGCCAATTTTCACCTGTTCACCGATGACAGCATAAGCTCCAACTTTAACAGTCGGATGTAGTTGGGCATCAGGATGCACTATGGCTGTCGGGTGAATAAATTCAGACACAGGCGCATGAGACACAGGCATAAAAAGTTTGGCTCGCTTGATACTAAGTTAGATCGCTGGATTTGCGATCGCTTGGATCGCCAGATCACAAATTAAAATTTGAAACTAGAGATAACAGATTAAAGATTAACTAAGGAAAACATCAGTTCACCTTCACAGGCTAATTGACCATCGACCTCTGCACGCCCATGCATCTTACCAAAACGCTTGCGTGAAACTAATAGCTCGGTGGTAATAGTTAGGCGATCGCCAGGCACTACAGGACGACGGAAGCGGACTTTATCAATGCCAGCAAATAGTGACAGTTGATTTTCCATGCCTGGTAAGTGCCTCAACACAATACCGCCTACTTGCGCCATCGCTTCGACAATTAATACACCAGGCATGATCGGGCGGTCAGGGAAATGCCCTTGAAAAAATGGCTCGTTAAAAGTGACATTTTTAATCCCTGTAGCGGATTTATTCGGTACAAACTCAATAATGCGATCGACTAACAAAAATGGATAGCGGTGAGGTAACAATTTTTGAATATCTTCGATCATCAAAATCTGACTGGGGGTGCTATTTTCCTCGTCAGTATTAAGATCCGTACTCTCGATGGTGGGTTCTTCGGTCAAAGTTGACATATTAAATAATAATTTTGCATAGAAAATAGATAAGTTGTCTGGCTAAGGCTTTGCGCGGCTATGGCTTTTCGCTAAGGCGATCGCAAATTCAGCATGAAGCTGATGACTAGCTTTGTAGGCAAGAATATGCGCTCTCGGTAAAAATCCTAGCAAGCTTAGGTCACCAATGAGATCTAAAAGTTTATGACGACATGGTTCATCGTCAAAACGTAGCGGTGGATTGATCCAGCGATCGGCATCACAAACAAGTGCATTTTCGAGACTGCCACCCTTAATCAACCCTGCGGCGCGAGCTTGGTCAATATAGGCAGCAAGCGTAAAAGTTCTGGCTGGGGCGATTTCCTCAGCAAATCTGGCGCTAAAATTTGCGATCGCAGGTGCCCAGCTAAACCACTGCTCACCGATCGCCTTAGTCGGATATTCGATGCCGTAGGTAAAGCGCAATGTATCGGACGGAATGGCAGTGACAAAGCTATCACCTTTGCTGACTGTGATTGTCTCGGCTAAAGGGAGGATGCGATCGCCTTCGATTTGAGTTGTGATCCCAACTTTTGCGATCGCCTCAACCCAAGGCAATGCTGAACCATCAAGAATTGGCAATTCAGGGCGATCGAGATGAATACAGGCGTTATGCACACCCATACCGAACAAAGCTGACAGTAAATGCTCGACTGTGCGGACATATGCGCCATTTTGCCGCAATTCGGTTGATAGCTGCGAAGCCGCAACTACCGTCGTATCCGCAGGTATCCTTGACTCACCGTAAACAAAATAACGACCTGAGTTAATAGGCGCAGGACTAACCGTCACCGCAACTTGCTCGCCACTATGCAACCCAATCCCCGACAACGAAAATGGGGCGGCGATCGTCTGTTGGTAGAGCATGACTAGAATTTCTCTCCTAGACCAAAGCTAAACTGCGTGCCGCCAT
>JAYUSC010000734.1:0-5846 GCA_043755885.1 Pseudanabaena sp.
CTGTGCAGGCGAACCAGCTTCTTTGGGTTCTGGGTTTTATTAAGCCTAGCTACTTAGCGGTGAAGTTGGATTAAATAAAGATTTGTGTCGTATTCAATCAATTCACACAGAGCGTCACACAACTGTCTGTCATGGTGTGACTAAGTAGCTAGGCGCAATTAAATACAAAACCCCCAAAACCTGTTGCGAACGCGCAGCGTTCGTCACAGGTTTTGGGTCTGGGTTTTAATTATGTTCAGTTATTTAAAGCTAATAGCTTTAGTTACACCAAAAAAATTCAATGGATTAAAAAATGAATGACAATCAGCGAGATGAAAATAATCTTGAAAGACGGCAAGATCTGAGACAGGACGAAGAAACTTTTCGTCTTCAACAAGAGGAAAATCGTCTAGGAAAGGCTCAGCGCAGTGGTATTTATTATTGGATAGTTAATACTATTTATTGGCTGGGAGGAATAGTAGAAATATTACTAATGTTAAGGTTTGTATTGCGTTTGTCTGGGGCTAATACTCAGAATGAATTTGCTAGATTTATTAATAACTTATCCGCACCATTTATTGCTCCATTTTCCACTTTATTCATCAGCCCTACTTCCAATGGTGGCGGTAACATATTCGATTTGAATATCATAATTGCAATTATCGCTTATGCAATTTTGACCTATATATTGATTTCCTTAGTCAGATTCATTTTTTATAATAGAGTATAAGCACAACGTTTCCCGATTTATAGCTCTTTGTGCTGTAGAGGAGTGTGAATGCAAGATGTAAAGATAGGACGGTTAAATTGCTAGATCACTCATTTTGGTTTTATGGTGTTGCTTTTTTTGGAATTATTCTCGGCAGATATTTTCTGGTGGCGGGGGGAACGTATTTGTGTTTTTATTTACCATTGCGTCAGTCTTTAGAGGGACAAAAGCTACAACAGAATCCTTCTTGGCAATCGATTAAACGGGACATTAAACTTTCTATACTTTCGGCAGCCATTTTTGCGATCGCATCAGCGTTGATCGTATCGGGGTATAGTTGGAACCTCACTCGTATCTACAGCGATCCGCAACAGTATGGACTTTGGTATTTAGGTATAAGTTATTGCATAGTGTTGATTCTGCAAGATGCCTATTTCTATTTCACTCATCGATTGTTTCATCACCCAGCACTTTTTCATTGGTTACATCAAGGACATCACCGATCGCGCTATCCCACTCCTTGGACTTCTTTTGCCTTTGATCCGTTAGAGGCGATCATTAGTTCTCTTTTTTTAGTCGGTATTGTCTTGATCATTCCATTACATTTCATTACTCTAATTGCAGTGCTGACGACAATGACTGTCTGGGCCGTGTTAAATCATCTAGGGATTGATCGATTTCCTTTATCATTTCCTCACCATTGGCTAGGTAAGTGGTTCATTGGTCCTGCCCATCATTCAATTCATCATCTCAAGTACACTTTCCATTATGGTCTTTATTTCACCTTCTGGGATAAGTTGTTAAATACTCAAGACAGCAGTTATGAGCAGAGATTTAATGAACAAGCTCCCAAAAAGTAATAAAGAGTGATTACGATTTGTATCATATTCAATCAATTCATTCAGAAAGTCAAACGATCGCCTGTCACAGTAGTTTTAGAACGCCAGAGTTATTAATTCGATTCTGGTAAATAGTTCTCAAACCAAATTAAGGAGTCCATCATGAGTTTAGAAAATAGAGCTAAAGCAACTGCCAAAAATGTCGAAGGCAAAGTGCAAGAGGCAGTCGGAGATCTGACTGGTGACACTAAAAACCAAGTAGAAGGCAAGGCAAAGCAGGCTGAGTCAAAAGTCCGTCATGCTGCTGAAGATGTCAAAGACCAAGTCAAAAAGGCTGTTGACTAGTAGTTCTTTGCTCTAGCGGTTTTCAGTTGAGTGTTTTACAGACAAGGGGCTTAAGCCCCTTGTTCCATTAGATAAACGCTGCTTAACTGATATAAAAATCGCTATAGCATCTTTTAGTTGAAGATTGTGTCCCCGACTTTGACGGGGACACAATCTTCAACTTTTACCCTCACTAAACAGAAAGAGAAAATTATGTTAAATCTAATCTGGACTGGCGTTGGTGTACTGCTTATTCTCTGGGTTTTAGGATTCTCAATTAACCTTGGTGGCGGCTTAATCCATATACTTTTGGTTTTAGCAGTAGTTGGGGTTGTCTACAACTTATTGATAGGGCGATCAATCTAATTAATCATTATTCAACTAGAGATTAGGATCGGCGGCGCTTTGCGCCGCCATTGTTTTGGAGTTATTTCTCGTGAACGAATAGTAAAGGAATAAGAGCTACTAAACGCAAAATTGCGGAGAGAAAAAATACACCAAAGATTCCTTCGTAATGAGCGTTCTGCGCTAAGACTCCACCTACTGTCGTACCGAGAGCACTGCCTATACCTGCGATCGCAGAGGCGATCGCAAAGAACGTTGCATGATGTTGTATCGGGGCGATCGCAATCTGGATATTATTACTTCCTAAATCAATCGCAGCCCAAGCTCCACCCAAAAAGAGATGGAATATTAATAGATAGATCCATAACTGTGATTGGACTTGGGCTATTCCTGTGAACAACCAAAATAACGGCGTAATTGCGATCGCAAGACCAGCAAATATCAATAAAGGTCGATTGCCAACGCGATCGCTTAATCTTCCCCATACTAATAACATCAGCATATTTGCACCACTACCTAGACTGCTAAACAGAGTTACCCAAGTTATATCCACACCAAGATTTTCTAACATATAGAGATTAAAAAATGGCGTACTGAGATTAACCGCAAATCCCCAGAATGCGAAATAGATTAAAAAAATAATTAGATTGCGATCTTTAAAAGGAGAAATTAAATTATTAATCAAACTATTGGATAGATCTGCTAGATAATTCGGTTGATTACTTTCAGGTTCGGTGTCTACTTGACAGGCTGTTTGATATTTTTGAGGATTAATATCAATCATAAATTGTTGACAGGCTAAACTCGCTAAACCCGCAAGGATGCTAATACTTAAAACAATTCCATAACCTGCGATCGCACCACCTTGCCAATAAGAAACAATAAAACTTGCGATCGGTAAGCAAAGCAAACTCACGATATTACTGACAACATTACGAATGCTGTAATATCGCCCACGCAGTTTTGACGGAACTAAAGCCGCCAGCCAACTCATCCAAGAAGCACTACCTAGCGCCGCAAAAATGCTAGAAGCAACAACTAAAGTTAAGGTCAAATACACAAGTTGTTCCGACACCTCGGCATTTGCACCTTTAAAGACAAGACAGACAAGTAGAACTAGCCAAAGTAGTCGAGATGGTAAAAATGTCCAGATTCCATAATCATGACGACTATAAGAACGATTAGATAATAATGCTCCTAGCGGCTGCAAAAGATTTGCTAGCATGGGCAGAGAAGAGACCATCCCTATTTCAAATGGACTAGCACCCAAATCCAGCAAAAAGCTACTCAGTAAGACACCCCCAGTAATATTACTAAAGATTGTTGATAAACCACCATCAATAGTCGATGCTCTGAGGCTAGTACGAACTGATATTTTAAGATCTTTGCCTACTTCTTTAATGTGCGTTTCAATTATCAAAACAAACCTACAATTGCTCTTATCTAGTTGCTTCGACAGTATTCCTAATCTATATGGTAAAGATAGGCGGCGCGAAGCGCCGCTTATCCTTACCTCTTTAACACTAATGCTTCGACAGTATCAATTTTAATTCTAATCTTTGGATTATTGATAAAGATTTACGACATTCTCATACAAATCAAGCAGTTCGATCATTCTTAAACGTCCCGATATACATCATGTCAACCATCTATCTGTAACTATGTGTTTCAGTACTTAAATTGTATATGTCATTATTTAGGAGATCTTAATACATGAACAGTAGAGAACTACCTTCTACATCACGGCGTTCCCTAATCAAATGGGGAATTTATGGGCTTGGCGCTCTAACGATCGCAGTTATGCCAAAAGCAATTAACGCCCAAACAAGCAGCCGTGGTAAAACTCTCACATTTAATACTAATGACATCGGTATTCTCAACTTTGCTTTGTTATTAGAAGAACTAGAATCTGCTTTTTATGCCGCCGTTGTCAGTTCTGGCAAAATTAGTGACCGCAAGGAAATGGAGTATATGCGATATTTGGGTGCTCAAGAAACTGCCCATGTCACATTTTTACGCAGCGTTTTAGCTGACCAAGCTCTATTTGCGACTCAAGATTTAAGTTTTAACCAATCCACCCTCAATAACATGCTGTCTAGCCGCGATCGTATTTTGAATACTGCCGTCACCCTAGAAGATGTTGGTGTTCATGCTTATAATGGCGCAGGTCCAAGCCTTACTAATCCTACTTACCTACTTGCGGCGGGTTCAATCGTCTCGGTAGAAGCCCGACATGCGGCTGGTGTGCGCGCTTTACTCGGTAAGCCAACCACAGAACCTGACAGCGATCGACTTGTTACTGATGCAAATCTAAATTCTATGCTCAATCCATTTAAAGGACGAGCCTATGACGAGCTATATACACCCAAACAGATTGTCGCCATTGTTGGTTCGCTAAATATACTCAACAATTCTATTGGTGGTTCTCTAGTTGCTTAACTAAAAAACTTCTCATGCGTTTACCCCCAAACTATTCACTCCCAAATAAGGTCGCAGACGATATGAAATCTTACTACGTCACTTTTAGAATGAGCCTTAAGAACCTAGCTTATAGAGCCATACGCCCGATCAAGCTCAGCTTGGCACTTATTCCTTTGATATTTTTGTTCTTATTCTTCAGCCCATCTGCTCCAGCTTATGCTCAGGGTGCAGTACTAAGCCCTAGAGAAGTAGCAGAATATGCGCTCACCTTAGAAAAGCTCGAAGCAGACTTTTATCGCCGTGCTGCTGATGCAGCCACTAATGGCGGCTTGGTCTCAGCACCTCAGATTGCAAAGGATGCGATCGCAACTTATGGCGAAGATGAAGCTAAACATGTAACTGATCTTTCGGCTGCATTAAGCTCCATTGGCGGTAATCCTGATGCAATTAAACTCCCTGCAAATCCCAACTATAGTTCGATCTTAGGGCGTGATCCCTTTGCTAATCCTACTGATTTTCTATTAGCAGGTCAATACGTGGAAGATCTGGGCGTGGCTGCTTATAAAGGACAGGTTCAGAATTTGCTTGCAGCAGGTGACGCTGGTAAACCGATTTTAGCAGCAGCCTTGGAAATCCATAGCGTAGAAGCTAGACATGCCGCTGGCATCAGATTTTTACGCCAGATGCTGTTAGGAGCAGATGTACGTCCTTGGATTGCGACTAATGCTAGTCCTAGTGAAGTGATCTATGACGAGAATCGCGCTGATTCTCCAATTCCATTTAATCTGGATGCTTTTGATGGTTATGCAACTAGAGATGAGGTGCTTGCTTTAGTTAATCCCATTTTAAATGTCGCTAGTCAACCAACTGAAGTACCCACCACTCCAACTACAAATGAGCCTCTAGCACCAGTTCGGGGTTTATGGTAAGCAATCGCAGTAGCTATTCATGAATAGCCACTGCGGCAAAACTCTTATATAACACGGAAAACACAACTATGCCTAATCCAGTTAGAGAAAAGATTACAACCAATCTCACCAAAGCAAAGGGAGAAGGTAAAATTCGGGCTGAACACATTCGCGAAATTGTCAAAGATGCAGTCGGACAGACAGTAGCTGAGCTAAGAGAAGGCAGTGGTGAAATCAGTTTAATTGTCAAAGATGCTATTTCCACGGTAATTGCTGACTTGAAAGGAAGTGGAAAAGATACCACTGAGAAAATCACAGCTT
>JAYUSC010000735.1:0-2526 GCA_043755885.1 Pseudanabaena sp.
ATGGCACAAATCGCTCATCGATTGGCAAGCGCGTCGGCGGCACAAGCGATCCCAGCTACCTCCGCAATTGGAACTATGAACCCGTCGTCGATGAAATCGTTGAAGCGGCTGGCCAAATGCTCTATGCCGATTATGTCGAATCTGGCTCCTATCCGATCATTATGGCAAACCAGTTTGGCGGCGTGATCTTCCATGAAGCTTGCGGACATTTGCTCGAAACCACAGGTATCGAAGCTAAAACCACACCCTTTGCCGAAATGAAAGGTCAAAAGATCGCCCATGAAAATCTGACAGCATGGGATGAAGGACGCTCTGAAGAAGCCTTTGGAACCATCGATATGGATGATGAAGGAATGCCCACGCAGCGCACCCTCTTAATTGAGAATGGCATTCTCAAAAACTTTATTAGCGATCGCACTGGTGAGTTACGCACAGGACATCCGCGCACAGGTAGCGGTCGTCGCCAAAGCTATGCCTATGCAGCAGCCAGTCGGATGCGAAACACCTATATCGATGCAGGTGACTTTTCTGTAGACGATCTTTTTGCCTCAGTCGATAAAGGGATCTATTGCAAAAAAATGGGCGGCGGCAGCGTCTTGCCCACAGGTCAATTTAACTTCGCCGTTGACGAAGCTTATCTGATCGAAAATGGCAAAATCACCAAACCACTCAAGGGCGCAACCCTGATCGGCGATGCTAAAGAAATCATGCAAGAAATCTCCATGAGTTCCCGCGATCTAGAGCTTGCCGCAGGTTTTTGTGGCTCTGTCAGTGGCAGCATCTATGTCACCGTCGGACAACCCCACATCAAAGTCGATGCGATTACCGTCGGTGGTCGGTAATATGGGTCTGCATTGAAAGGTTAGAATGGCAAAGCTTAGCTTTGCCATTCTAACCTTTCAAAAATTTTATGCTCTCGATCCGCAATCTTTGCTATCACCCGCCCGCCACGCCTGAAGCAATCCTCAACAACATCTCCTTTGAGTTACAAGATCGGCAATTGGGCTTGATGGTGGGACCAAGTGGCTCTGGCAAAAGTACATTACTGGAAGTTTTGGCAGGATTTGTCGAATGGAATAGTGGCAGCATTTATTGGAAATCTCAAGAACTAAGCCCTGATCACTTACAGCAAATATGCGGGTTAGTGTTTCAGTTTCCTGAACGCCATTTTTGTGGCAGCACAATTTTAGAAGAATTAAGATTAGGGCATATCGATCTAGATAGCGATCGCATACAGGGCGCATTAAGTTCGGTGGGGCTAAGTCATCTCAATCCCAGCAATTCGCCGCAGTCGCTGAGTGGTGGTCAGCAGCGACGGTTAGCTCTTGCTGTGCAGTTAATTCGTCAGCCTAGCCTGTTACTACTAGATGAGCCAACCGCTGGCTTAGACTGGTCAATGCGTAAGCAAATTCTCGGCATTTTGCAAGAACTCAAAAAAAATTGGACGATTCTTGTCGTTACCCATGATCCTGACGAGCTTGACTCAATGGCAGATCAAACTTGGACAATTTCTCATGGCAAGATATAAAAGAGTAGGTTGCAGCGCTTTGCACTGCAACCTACTCTTTTGGTTTTCGCTGTAAACTAAGCTAAGAAGCCTATGGAATTCCTTAATGACTGATAGTAATGATAGTTTAATCGTCAAACCTAAAAAATCTGGACTTGCGCCATTGATTCTGACGTTGGTGGAGTTGTTGCGTCAGTTAATGGAAGCACAAGTAATTCGGCGGATGGATGCTGAAAAGTTAACTGAGTCTGAAATCGAGAAAGCTGCTGATAGCTTGCAAGCTATGGAGCAGCAGATTTTTAATCTTTGCGAAGTTCTCGATATTGATCCTGAAGATCTCAATCTTGATTTAGGTGAATTTGGTAAACTTCTGCCTAAGCGTGGTGCATATTATCCAGATAAGTCATCCAGTGAGTCATCTATTTTGGAACTACTCGATCGCTTAATCAGTACAGGTATTGTTTTGGAAGGTGATGTGCAGATTGGTTTAGCAAATATTAATTTGATTGATCTCAAGTTGAAGTTACTGCTGACTTCAGGCGATAAATCTGCATCGCATTAATTCACTCATCTTACGCAGAACGCAGATGATGAATCTCTTGCTGCTAGCCAAGTAGGGCAACCACGGGCTTGATTGCACAGTGAGCAAGATAAAGCTAGATTTTCTTCTGTGGTTTTGCCTCCATGCTTTTCAGCAATTACATGATCTACTTGATGGGAAACTAAAGTTAAGCTTTCGGGAATTAGGCAATATTCACAACAGTTTTGGGCGCGATCGCTTGAACGTAGATACTATGAACAATACCTCGAAGACTGATTGGGAGAGAATTGATGCAATGCGCGATGAGGATATCGATACATCCGATATTCCACAACTATCAGCAGATTTTTGGGCTAAAGCGCAATTAAGAACGCCTAAACAAATTACAACATCGGTTCAAATCGATCCTGAAACTTTTGCATGGTTTCAATCACAGGGTGAAAATGCGGCTCGGCAAATGTCAGTTGCATTAAAAATC
>JAYUSC010000736.1:0-2525 GCA_043755885.1 Pseudanabaena sp.
TCGTCAGGTGAGTCATCGTAGTTTTGCGGTGGCTTGCGTGGATTGGCATTAGTTGCTCCAGCAATTCGGACTGTTCCACTAGAACGAGTGAGCTTCTCTTGCAAATCTTCAATTATTTCTATGATTGATTTGCCATTGTCAGTTTCCCATTTTTGTAAATCTAGTTCACGAAAACTAATTTTTCCAGTTGGCGATATCACCCATACATAGAGCTGTGAATTACCGCGTGAAGTCTTGTCTGAGATTATTGTTTTTGGAATGATCAGCGAATAAGATGCGATCGTTATATTTTGCGATCGCGCAATTTGTTGTAGTTGCGGAAATGTAACTTTTGGTTCTGCATATTGCTGATCAGTGCGCGATAGTTTTCCTGATAGCAATGCCAAAAATGCTCTGGCGCGTCCTTGTTCGGCTGCTTCTAGGGCTTCAGGATATTTTTGCATGGCGACTCTAACCTGTTGCAAGGTTTGATAAGTGCCAGTTTGGGTTTCAAATAATGAGACACGATAAGCTTCTTTATCTTCTAGCCCCACTCGTAACTTTTCCCAAATTGCGATCGCTTCCATTAGCGTCTGTTCGGCTTGTGGATATAGTGCAGCATCATAAAACACCCAACCTAGATGCTCTAAAAGCTCCCCAATGGCACGAACATCTTTTAATTGTCTAGAGATAGCTAGTTCTGTTTGAGCCTGATCGATCAAACTAGGTTGACGTTTACTAGACTCAAATAGTTCTTCCCATTGTTCTAGTAGAGATTTATCAGCAATCTGTTTGATCTTTAGATCTATAGACCAAGATTTTAAAAACTCAGTATTCCCTAGTTTTTTTTTAGCTTATCCAAGTCAATCAAGATTTTTTTTGTAGTAGATTTGGATTTGCCCCCAAGAGACTGATTGATTTTTTCAAGGTTATGTCCTATTTCCTCCATTTCTCTAAGTACTTCAGGAGTCAATACTTTATAAGATTCTGGATGCTCCTGTACAGACTGCATCAGTACGTCCATATCTTTTTCATATGCAGTTAGTTTGGTCATTACGTCATCAAGGCTTTGCATCATGGGAAATGCTGATAAAATATCACCCTGTTTGAGGGTGCTAGATAGATTGGTGATGAGATCGGCGCTAAGTCCTACGGTTTCGCCCAATTGTCCAATTACGCCAAAACGTTGATCGGCTTTTACCAAAGCATACATCCGAAGCAATTCGCGGCTAGTCTGTCGCAGTGATGGAGTCGTCTTTTCTAACAAGCTGACTAGATTAGATAAAGTTGCTTCAATAGACTCTAAATCATCAATACCACTTAATTTTACAGGCTGACTAAAATCTAAGGATTTTTTCTTTTGACTGTAAATTTCTCGACCATGTTTAAGATCACCCATGAGCAGATAGGTGTTCGCCAATGCAGTCAATGTAATATTCTCTTTTTCATGATCTCCCATCTGACGAACTAGTTTTAGACATTCTTGATATAGGGCGATCGCTTCCTTATACTTGCGCTCATTTTTATAAACAGTTGCCAACTCAAAACGTGATTCAATGTATAATCTCTCCGATTTGGGAAAGGGAAGATGGTGAGTTAAAGAAACTGATAATTTTAATAGCTTAGCAGCTTCTGTCAATTGACTAATTTTTCTGTAATTCATCCCCAGCCCAGTGAGCAAGTCGATTTGTAAGCGATCATGCTCAATTTGTTGTTCAGAAGTATAGGAAAGCTTCTGATCGTTTTGCAATAATTTAATTCCTTCTTGATAAGCTCTTTCTGCATCTGCATACTTACCATCAAAATCATAAATCCTACCTAATATCGCTAAAGTCCGTGACTGATCAAATACATTTTTCTGAGACTGTGCGAGTTGATACGCCTGTTGATAATTCGCGATCGCGCCACTGACATTTTCAGCTTCTAGCTTGGTATAACCATCTTTCAGCAGTTTATCTAGTTGTATTTTGTAAGCAGATTCAACTTGATTGGCTTGGCTGATTTTAATGTTTGATTGTGCGATCGCAAATTTAGGCGAAAAAACAAAACCTGTTGCGATCGCTAGAGATAATGAGAAAAGAGTAGGAAGAAACTTCATGATTTTATGTGTTATTTAGTGGGAAGAAGAGGCTTTTTAGAAATAGATTGTAATTCTTCAGCATCAAGAGTTTGCTGCCAAATAGTTTGTGATTCTGGATAAGCTCTCGCGATTTCATCTAGCAATTCCACCCAGATGCCATTCTTGCGATAAAAATTAATGCGCTGAGCAGAAGTATTCGCTCTGCTAAATTCTTTCTTCTGAGAAGATGTAAGTTGATCACGATAGAGATATCCAAAAACGATTGGATTAATAGCTTCTGGATCTTTTGTGCATAGGTATTCTAGTTCCCAAAAGTAATTCTTTTTGGTTTTGAGGGATTTGATCATTGGCAAAGATACTGTAAAGATACCAGTAGAAGCAATAGGTATATCTTGGCGGTACAGGGTTTTACTTACATCTTTGTTTTCTGGAAGCAGTCTAAAGCGATATATTCCCTTACTATAGG
>JAYUSC010000737.1:0-5832 GCA_043755885.1 Pseudanabaena sp.
ATTGGGTTTTAGCTATATTTCCAGCCAAACTAACGATATACATAACTTCCAACTTAATGAATTATGGGTAAGTAGCTTGGCATCATAAAAAATCAGAGCTAAAATCTGTACCGCCCACGTAGCAGGCGGTACAGATTTTGGGGTTTTAGATTTGATAATGCTTACATTTAGTGACCGACAGATTATGCTAGATTTTCTATCATTTTCAAGTCATCGTATTAATATGTTGAGGGTGGGAAATATTTCATTCTATACAAGGCTTATAGCACCTTACGCTTACAAAAAATATCCCCAAATTTAGGAGTAAACCATTAAGTAATTGTCTAGATAATCACCAGCATTTTGTGGTTGAGATGCTCGGAAAAACGCTGTACATAAGAAGACATTAAATGCGGAGAGGATTGGATGAGTACTGCAAAAGATAAACAGAAATGTCTAGATTGCTTAACAAAAGCGATCGCAGAGCTAGATGGTCAGGTTGACATCGAGCAATTGACTAAAATCTCCAATTTGATCATTCAGACCATGACTGGCCCTTGGCGATCATTTCATACCCCAAACCATATTTTTGAGGTTGGTGAAGGGGGTGATGCGATCGAAGTAATATCAGCAATATTTCATGATCTGGTTTATGTACAGGTCGATCAAGGCATCAGCGTCAATATTAGTCGCTATATTTCTCCCTATATCAAACAAGATCGTGAGCAATTAGTCATTCTTGACCCTCCCGAACTGCAAGAAGACATGATTTTTAAAATGGTAACCATGCTGTTTGGGTTTCAGCATGGACAGCCTCTACTGCCAATGTCTGGGCAAAATGAATTTCTGAGTGCGCTGATCGCCATCAAAGCTCTAGAAAACATGCTGCCTTTATCAATATTGACCGAAATAGTCGCTTGTATCGAAGCCACAATTCCGTTTCGTCCGAAATTAGAGTCGGGTTTGACTTGTTCTGACCTGCTATTTGGGCGCTTAGTTGGGGTAAATGAAATATATCAGTTTGAGTGGGGTGATCAAAAAATCGCCGAAATCGTCAAGAGGGCTGTCCGTTTATCTAATCGTGATGTCGAAAACTTTGCTAGTCCTAATTCATCGCGGTTTCTTAATAATACTTGGAACCTGATTCCAGAGACAAATCATGATCTTAAAAATGTAAACTCCTATAGTGTGCATGGCTATCGAGTTTCCATTCAAAAAATGGAAGGATTTATGAACTTCCTCTCGCCTGAAATTGTGTTTCGGCGCTATCGCAATGAGCCAAACGAGAAAGACTATTACAAATTACTTGCCCAAACCAAACAAAATCTCGAAGTATCACGCTTGTATTTAGGAACCAAACTGACTTCGATCGCAATTTTAGAAGCCCTATCATTTCGGATTGGGCGGGATATTTCACTCTCAACGATGATGGGAGAGTTGCCGCTAGAAGATTTGCCAGTGGTCGGATTAGAGCAGTTTTTACCAGAAATCACCTCACCGCATCAGCCTTCGAGTCCGATTGAGGCTGAGGCTTTTGAACTTTTAGAGAAAGGGCGCACAGTTGACACTAGTTATGATGTCAAAAATTCACCTGTGGCAACTTTTATGGTGAAATCGATCGGCTTTGCAGAAATGCAACGCATGTTAAATCTTTCTAAGGAATTTTTTAAGGGGAACTTAACCGCTGAGGAGTTGCTTGCAAGCTGTGATCCTTATGTGATGTCCATGATCAAGGGCGCAGTTTTGCAGTTGTTTGACTCTCGCAAAGCGGCGCTTTCGCAGTAGGTCATGTCATAAAATCCAAGATTTTTGTTGAGAGTGTTGCTTTGCTACACTCTCAACAAAAATCTTGGATTTAGTTTTCTGGTGCAACAAAAGCATAGTCTGAGACGATTTTGCCGCCAATAATATGCTCTTGCAGTATGCGCTCTAGGACTTCTGCGGTTGCTGAGTGATACCAAACCCCATCTGGATAGACTAATAAAATCGGACCGCGATCGCAAACACGCAAGCAATTCGTTTTTGTCCGAAAAATTTTTGTTTCGAGATCAAGTTCTTTAATACGGCGTTTGAGATAGTCCCAAGCCTGTAAGCCAATTTCTTTTTGGCAACAAATGGGCTTAGTCTGATCGGCACATAAAAATAAATGTTTCTCGATCTGAGGAATCGATAATTGCTGGGCGCGACTTGCTAATTGCGATCGCACCAAATCTAAATCTAAAACAAGATCTTCGTTCATCGCTAAATCTGAAGTAATAATTTCTCTGTTTTCCTCTTCTTTGCACTACGGTGTACACACAAGTTGGATTTACCCCCTTTAATTGCCCCTTGCAAAGGGGGAAGACATGAAATCTTGTTCCCTCCCCTTTGCAAGGGGAGGGTTAGGGTGGGGTAATCCCCTTGATTTCACACACAAACTTAGATGTGTATACAGGGCAGTTGCAAGGGGCGAGGTTTTCTTAAGGATTCAATTCGTTGATGACTTTATCGGTTTTACGGAATTTTAATTCGGGAGGAGCATCAGGTAGATGCAGTAAGTCGCGAATTGCTGAGTCTAGCTCTTCAAAGCCAAATAGCCCTTCGCGATCGTAGCTAACCTTTCCTTCACCAGAAATTAGCACTGTTTGCGGCACTGTCCCTTTGTAATAGTAAGCTTCGTCGGCTGGGGTGTAGTTCTTTGTTTGTAAGTCTAAACTATCGACAGGAACTGCGATTAGGCTAATTGTTTTGCCATAAAAGCCTTGAGCTAAATTGAGAATTGGCGAAAACCTTTTGCAGTCAGCACTGTCATCGACATAAAAAACTAACATCGAGGCTCGCCCTTTTTGAAGGGACTCAGCCAAGCTAATCTTTGCTGGCACAATGGAGCCATTACCACCATAGAGGGCAAATATATTGCCATCGTAGGTATCGTCGGTAAGTCTTGCTTGTACGGGTTGAGCATCACCAAATATAGATCCTAGCAATATACTTAGGCTTAAACAACTTGCGATCGCAACACAAAAAATCACATCAAAAGATCGCTTCAGCCAATTTTTCATTATCTTTAAAAATCTTTAAAATAAACTCTGCTACCAAATACTATAAATGCTAGCCAACACAATTAGAAACGGCACGAAGTACCGTTTCTAATCTCTGGATTTGCGTAAAGCGCAAAGCAAGTTATCAATCGCCAAACCCGTGAGCGCGAATCAGATCAAAAAATTCTTTTTTCATTGATGGATCTTGTCTGAAAGAACCGCGCACGATCGAGTTAACCATCTTGGTTTCAGGTTCTTTGACTCCGCGCCAAGTCATACACATATGCTGCGCTTTGATCACAAAGGCAAGCCCTTTAGGTTTGATCAAGTCTTCGATCGTATCCGCGACCATAATCGCTGCTTCTTCTTGGATATGCGGACGACTCATCACCCAGTCCACGATGCGATTGAATTTTGATATACCAATTACGCGATCACTTGGGACGATGCCAATCCATGCTTGACCAACGATTGGTACAAAGTGGTGAGAGCAAGCTGAACGGACAGTAATTGGACCGAGAGTATAGATTTCGTCAAGTTCTTTGGCATTCGGAAAGTCAGTAACCCTAGGCATGGGATGGTAACGCCCCTTAAAAACTTCATCGACATACATCTTGGCGACCCGACGCGCCGTTTCTTTGGTGTTGTGATCATTGGCGGTATCAATAATCAAAGAGTCAAAAACGCCTTGCATTTTTCCTTCGATTTCTTTTTTTAGCTCTTCCCGTTCGCTGTCGCTAATGTGATGGGCGATCGTGTCATTGGCAAAGAAAGGATCGCCAGCCGCGATTACGCGATCGCGAATGATTTGCGAGATCGCTCTGCGGCTTGGCAGAGATTCGAGGGATTTGGCGAGTTTTGCATCGTTCTCGGAAATGTTGCTGACAGGGCGAGAAATACTGATCGTCATGGTGTGATACTTACTAGATATCTAGTGAATTAAATTAAAACTGAGGAATCCGAAAGAATGCCGAAAACACAGTAACTAAACATCAAAATTTCTTGTTTGAGTTAAGCTAACTAAACCATTATAAAAAGATGTTTAACTAGCAGTCCAAACTGTAAAATTTAATATATATTTTCCTATATTTACAGATCGCTAGGAGTTATTACTTCTCTCAATAGATTGAAATTTTTCTATCGCGATTTGATTTTCATTCACAATTCTAGACTATTCTTTTGTTGCTTAGGCGCTTTGGGGTTAAGTTTCAGTTAATTCCATCCATAAGATAGAGATGTGATCACCCCAGAAAGTGAAGGCGGTGCAACTCACCGCCTTCACTTTTTAAAATGCTCCTGCGTTGGGCATCAGCACTAGGTCATTGATCATCGCATCGGCAGGAAGATTAATTAAAGTCATGATCGATTCAGCTACAGTGGCTGGTCGGAGCATCGCGGCTCGGTTAAAACTTGATGGGACTTTATCGCCGAGGGTATCCCATAGTGCGGTATCAACTGACCCAGGGCAGATTGGCATGACTTTGATGCCATGAGGTTGTTCTTCAGCGGCGATCGCCTGAGTTAGTCCCAATAGCGCAAATTTACTGGCGCAATATGCGCCCCAATTAGGAAAACCCTGCTTAGCGGCGATCGAGGCGACATTAATCACCGTGCCGCTTTTTTGCGATCGCATTGTGGGCAAAGTCGCCTGTAAACATTGAAATACACTGGTGAGATTAAGATCAAACAACTTTTGCCACTCGCTCAGCGGCATATCGATCACTTCACCGATATAAGCGATACCTGCGTTGTTAATCAAAATATCTACGCCGCCCATCTCGGCAACGATCGCTTGGATCTTGGTCGAGACTTGAGCGATATCACCAAGGTCGATCGCATAGCCTTTTGCCTTGCTCCCTGCGGGTAATTCGCTAAGAATCTGATCAGGATGACGACTAACTAGACTCACCTCTGCGCCAGCCTGCAATAGTCGCAGCGCTACCTCTCTGCCAATACCGCTACTTGCACCCGTAACGATCGCTTTCTTGCCTGCTAATTTACCTGATACTGTATCTGTCATGGTTTAACTTGTTTTCCTTTAAGTATCTCGGCTTAACTAAAAACCCAGAACCAAGATCAGTACCGCCCGCTACGCGGGCGGTACTGATCTTGGGGTTTTATATTTAATTGCGCCTAGTTACTTAGTCTAAGTCAAAAGTCTAAGTCAAAGATCTATGTCAAAAAGAGTAGGGCGGAGCTTTTGGATACTATGGCTAATTGCCAACATCATTGGCAATATGCTGTTATCTAGCTTTGTTTGGGAAGATCCTTACGATCTGCGATCGCGGATTTTTCTTAACGAGATATTGCATGGCGTGGGGATTGCGATCGCGCAGTCTTTGGTGTTGCGCGATCGCTTTGCCAAAGAGGGCTGGTGGTTACCGCTGACTCTGTGGGGCTGGCTAGTGGGGCTAGCGATTGTGTTTTTTATGCCAACCCTATCATTGCGATCGCAGAATCCAAACTTGCCATCGCTCTCAATTTTGATGATTGATTTTGCCATTATTGGAACGATCGTTGGTATTTGCCAATGGCAATTACTCAAATCATTCCGATCGGGGGGATTGTGGTTAATATCTAGCCCAATCGCTTTGTCACTGAGTACTTTGGGGTTATATCTCGGCTATATGGCAAAATCCACAATATTGGCAAGTGCCTTGCAAGGAGCGATCTATGGCGCAATCACAGGATTCGCCGCGATTAAAGTTTTGCGATCGCCCAAAGTTAGGAAATAAAGAACTTTTCTCGCAAATAATCTCTCATCGACTAGATATAAGTCGGACTTAGGAATGAAAATTTAATAAAACCCAAAATTGGTTCGGCGGGCGAAGCC
>JAYUSC010000738.1:0-5829 GCA_043755885.1 Pseudanabaena sp.
TGCGATCGCAAAAAAAGATTTCATGCTGATTTCATTTTCTGCAAGTAAAATAGAAATAGAACATTAGGGAAAGTATATGTTGTTCCACACCGCCAAGCATCGAATTGCCTCACTGATAATACTAATAGCCACTACGGCTGCAAGTAGCGGATTGACAGCTTGCACAGATGCGAATAACTCTGCCTCAGTACCTGCTACTCCAGTAGCTCAGCCGATAAAAGAAAAACCATCGCCAATGCAGACTTCAAATGGCATGATGTCCCATGGTATGTCCCACAGTTCGATGGATCTAGGTGTTGCTGATGCTGATTATGACTTGCGCTTTATTGATGGGATGACACCCCATCATCAAGGTGCGATCGCAATGGCGGAGGATGTCTTAAAAAACTCTCAGCGTCCTGAATTAAAGAAGTTAGCGCAGGAAATCATTCAAGCGCAAAAAAAGGAAATCGCGCAGATGGGAGAATGGCGCAAAGCATGGTATCCCAATGCGGGTGAAAAGCTGATGATGTGGCACGCAGAATCAAATCATATGATGGCAATGACTCCCGACTTTCGCAAGAATATGATGATGAGTATGGATTTAGGGAGTGCTGATGATAAATTTGATTCACGGTTTCTCGAAGCGATGATTCCTCATCATGAAGGGGCTTTAGTGATGGCAAAAGATGCGATCGCAAAGTCAAAGCGTCCTGAAATCAAGAAATTAGCTCAAGAGATTCTGGATTCTCAAAAGGCAGAAATCGACCAAATGAAACAATGGCGCAAAAGCTGGTACGCAAAATAAACTTGTGCTGTTTTGATTTTCTTTGCGATCGCATTTGACATAAATCTTGATTTGCGCGATTATAGGAAAGCTAGTAAATTGGCTGACAAGTTTCTGGGGCTATAGCGCAGTTGGTAGCGCATCTCAATGGCATTGAGAGGGTCAGCGGTTCGAATCCGCTTAGCTCCATATAAAATAGGGAGAGTGCAAAACACTCTCCCTATTTTCTTGTGACAAGAAATTATGTATCAATTCATGTCTAGTGCGGCTGTAGCTGCGATCGCATTCTTTTTGGCTGCGAATCCGACTCAACCAGTTGAAGCGCAAACGCCACCGATCCGCGCTTACCAACCTAAAGCCACTGCGATCGCTAGGGATGCTCAAATACTCGATCAACAACAAAAAGCGCATCCTAGCAGGTTTGATCTTAATAAATATCCTCTCACTGAAAGCAATGCATCGCATTGGCAAGAGTCACTATGGGCGATCGGCGTTTTAGCCCCCGAAAAAGACTATGCCCTACAAGCCTTAGAAAATGTTTTGCAGATGACGACAGCCGCCAACCTCACCGATCCCCAAAAAGGGATTATTGATACGGCGATCCAAGTTGCCACTCAGCTTTATACGCTCAAACCTGAGTTTTATGGCAAGCTCCAACAGCATTTTTTGCGTACCATTGACTATAGTAATGACCCTCAATGGGTGGCGATTTCTCTTTCTGCGATCGCAAAGCCAGCCTTGTATCCATCGGCAAATATCTCTCAAACTCAAATCGATAAACTCCGACTCAAGGTGCAGCAACGCTTTCCTGACTGGGTGCAGGATCTGCATCTGCAAACTACCATCCAAAATCTTCAAAGCGATCGCCAACTTGCAAAACAAATACCAACTCCCAGTCTCACGGATTTATTGAAATGGCAAATCGCGCCACAACAGGCGCATATGTATGTTCTTTGTCGTCCTAATCGCGATATTTTGTGTCTAGCAGTTTTAAAGGATCGTCAGGGGCAATTTGTTAGACAAAATAAGCAACTTTGGTCAGCACCGTTGCTGCTCCAGTCCATCCATAATCTCGATTGGAATTTTAGCAATGGGCGCACTCCACAAGGAATTTATCGCATGGAAGGGCTGACTCGACAGCCTGACGATGAGGTGTTTCACGCCTATGGACAGTTTGCACTGGTAAATTTATTTTTACCCTTTGAGGATGGCGTGAATACTTTTTTGCCACAAAAAAAAGGTAGATTTACAGGCGATTTACCAGCCTATCAAACGCTTTTACCGCCCACATGGCGCAATTATGAGCCAATCCAGCAAGCTTATTTGGCTGGGGCGATGGGGCGATCGCTATTTCGGATTCATGGTAGTGGCGCTGCGATCGACTTCTTTCGTAACAAACCCGCCGTGGTCAACAATAAAAACTTTGACTGGAACGCCACATTGGGATGTCTCTCGGCAATAGAAATTTACGATGCTCGCGGCAGTTTGCTCAAAGCGGATATGCCAAAAATCCTCAATGCTTTAAATACTGTGGGCAAAGGCAAAATCGACGGCTATTTAATCGTTGTCGATGTCCCAAGTGAATCGGGTGAGCCAGTGACAATTGCTGAAGTTGCGAAATATCTAGATCCCAACACAAAACCTTGATCACCAAAAAAGCAAAGCGTCCGCTTTGCTTTTTTGGTTTTAGCTCTGCTCGACGCTCCCAGCAAGAAAAACTCGCCCGATTACTTCTTCGATCGCAGGTTCATTTACCGATAAATCTAAGATTTCTAACTCGGCAAGAATTTGGGAAACTGCCTTAGTCAAATTTTCTCGCGGCACTAAAAAACAAACTGCTTGACCATCAATATTTAAGATTTGACCGTATTTTTGTAAATATTCGGGATCAATAATCGGTTGAGCTAGCTCCACGCGCACTTCTCGATAGGGCGCAAAATTATTATGTAGCCCTTCGAGACTGCCATCATAGATCAGCCCACCTTCATGGATCAGCAACACCCGCTTACATAAAGCCGTAATGTCCGCCATATAGTGACTCGTTAATATAATCGTCGCTTGGTAGCGCTGATTATATTCCCGCAAAAATTCGCGTACACTTGCCTGAGCATTGACATCTAAGCCCAAAGTTGGCTCATCTAAAAACAAAACTTGGGGCTGGTGCATCAAAGACGCTAATAATTCGGCTTTCATCCGCTCACCGAGGGAGAGCTTTCGCATCGGCTGCGAGAGCTTACCTTGCAGCGATAGCATCTCCGTCAGCTCACCGAGGCGCTGTTTAAATACTTTGTCAGGGATGTCATAGACCGCCGCGTTCATTCTTAAAGAGTCGAGGGCGGGCAGATCCCAAATTAATTGTTGTTTCTGCCCCATGACTAAGGTGATTTTTTGTAAAAAGCTGGTGTCTCGAGCAAAGGGGGTATGTCCCGCGACTTGGACATGCCCCGATGATGGATGAATTAAGCCCGTGAGCATTTTTAGCGTCGTGGTCTTGCCTGCGCCATTTGGTCCCAAAAAGCCGACCATTTCGCCCTCTGCGATCGCAAAGGAAATATCTTTAACCGCTGCGATCGCCCGATATTGACGATGCCAAAAGTGCCTAAGAGTGCCAACTATTCCCGCATCTTTGACCGCAATGTTGTAAATTTTACTCAAACTATCAACTGTAACCATTGCCATAGCACTCTAACCAAGATGCATTCTGATATACTGTCAACAATATCAATGTCTTTGATTATTATTGTTCATTGGTTAAATTGATGAAGTAGAGTTAAATCAACAATTCTGTAAAGACGCAATCAAAAAACAGTTAATGTTGATTAGGCAATATTCTTAACCTTATCCTACTTTTAAGGTTTTAGAAATTTTATGATTGCATTAGCAATTAATCGTTTTAAATGGGCTTGATTCTCAAAAGTATTGAGTTTTGATGACGATTTACGCTAACGCACAACTGGAAAACAAGGAAAGCAGTCATGGTAAAAGTCCTCGTAGTGGACGATAGTCCGATGGTGTTGGAGATGGTCTCGGCACATTTGAAACAACACGGTATAGAAGTCACAGAAGCCAATAACGGTGCTGAGGCAGTTGAAAAGCTCAAAGCTTTTACTCCCGATCTCGTTGTTACCGATGTGGTCATGCCGCAAATGAATGGTTATGAGTTATGCCGTTGGATCAAAAATAATGCCTCTACGAAGAATGTACCCGTAATTATGTGTACAACCAAAAGTGAGGAATTTGATAAATATTGGGGCATGAAGCAAGGAGCAGATGCTTACTTAACCAAGCCCTATCATCCACCCGAATTAATCAAAACAATTAAGCAGTTACTTAACCAAATCAAGTAAAAGAAAGGAGGGGCGCGTTGCGCCCCTCTTTTCTTTTGCAGTATGAAACCGATTTTGTATTTCCCGCGCCAAAGGCGCGGGAAATACAAAATCGATTAATGCAACAAAGAGGGGCGCGTTGCGCCCCTCTTTGTTATTCTGTAACTTTTTGGTCTTTGCGTCGTGCGGAGGCTAGTTGTTGAGGATCAACGCCTTCAAAGGTGGGGGGCAGCCAAACCCGCACGACTAATAGCAGAGCCAGCGCTATTAAAAATGCACAGGTCGCCATGACTTGCTTCCATTCAACTTCGAGCAACCCTTTGACAATCACTTCTCGCAATACCGAAACGATCGTAACTTCTACGGAAACGCCGATTGAAACTCGCTGTTCTTGCAGGTAAATGATTAATAGCCGAAATAATTCCACTAAAATCAGGATGAATAAAATATCGGCGGTGATGTCGTGAAAGTGCAAGGTAGTTACTAAAGATAAGAAAATCTCCTTAAGTTGCAACACCATGACGCAAAACAGTCCAATGCAAAGAGAGATGGCGATAACGTCTTGCACAAACTCTAATGTTTTAACAATGCGACTACGCAAAGTTTGACCATCCCATGAAGTGATTGGCTGATCTTGATTTGGGTCATCTGAGTGCTGCATATTTGATCTCATCTACTAAGAAACTTTGACACAAAGTAGCATAGTTGATACTTATATAACAATTATATTTACATCAGATATTCATATATATGCTATAGCGATCGTCGCAAGTGTTCTGCCATTTAAAAGCACCAAAGCCAATGCGATCGCAAAACCTTAATTTTCAAAAAGCAACTTGCGATCGCTATTACCGATGATGTTGCTATAGTTTCGACTTGATTACGGCTTCACTCAAGGCAACCCATTGAGCAACATCTAGATCTTCGGCTCTTACTTGTGCATTAATTCCCATTGACTCCAAAATGAGAACTAACTGATCGCGATCGATTTCCGAGATTAAATTGTTTCGCAACATCTTGCGTTTGGTTGCAAAACCAAGTGTGATCAAGCGCTCTAAAAACTTAGGATCGCTAGCAGCGGTAACTGGGGGACGAGGAATGATGCGAACAACTGCCGAGTTAACTTTGGGTGGTGGATAGAAAGCCGTGGCAGGAACATCGCAAATAAACTGACATTCAGCAAGATATTGAATCTTGACACTGAGACCATTGTAGGCTTTGTGTCCTGCTTTTGCCGCAAGGCGATCGCCTATTTCTTTTTGAACAAGCAGCACAATTTGTTCAAACTGTTGGATTGGTTCCGAGAGCGTTCCCAAAAGCCTTTTCAGGATTTCGCCTGTGATGTTGTAGGGAATATTCGCGATTACTTTATTTGTCTGAGCAGGAAGAGGAATATCGAGAATGCTCCCTTCGATCAATTCAAAATTCTTTTGATGCATCGTTTTACGAAGCTTTTCGCAAAGATCGCGATCGATTTCTACGGCGGTGAGTGACTCCACAAAAGGCAGAAGTAACCGCGTGAGATTGCCAGTCCCAGGTCCAATTTCTAAAATGCGATCGCTTGGTTTCAACTGCCCCGCCCGCAAAATTTTATTCAGGACATCATCACTTCGTAACCAATGTTGCCCAAATTGTTTGCGGGGGCGAATAGTTTTGCTAGGGACATAGATGGGATTGTCGGGATTGGTCATTGCGATCGCACAAGTAGATCCAAATTTGTAAGGTTGCGCCCCAAAG
>JAYUSC010000739.1:0-2519 GCA_043755885.1 Pseudanabaena sp.
GGCGAAGCCCGCCGCCACATTTTTGGGTTTTATATGCACAGGTTATTTAATTCTCATTCGTAACTGGAACTTTGATGTTTGCTTCCCATTTGCGTGGTGGGCTAGCACGACGGATATTGCGCCAGATTTGAGTCGCGGCAACAGTGCCATCAGCAACTGCGATCGAGACTTGATTCAAGCCTTTCTTCAAATCACCAAGTGCAAAAATGCGATCGTGGCTAGTTTTTGCCATGTCATTTGTGACCAAGTTCTGTCCATCCCATTCCAGCTCTTCAATACCTTTAAGGTAATGATTGTGATAAACAGAACCCATACCCACTAAACCAGTTGTCGCTTCGATAATAGTGCCATCAGTGAGTTCTACACCACTAAGCTGATGATTTTCGCCTAAGAACTTTGCGATCGCAGTTTCATACAGTGGATATCCATGCTCGGCAAGCTTCTGCTTCATCGTGTCGCTGACTGTGCATAAGCCATGAGTTAACACGGAAATATAGGGTGTGAACCAGTTCAGGACAAAGGCTGCACCGATCTGGGATTCGGTATTCGCAATCAAAACTGCCTTCTGATCCCACATGTCATAGCCATCGCAAATCATACAGACATGTAGTGTATAGCCTGCATAGTCATAGACATTTTGCATATCTTCTAACTGTGGCAAATTGTCCATGATCCCAGAAGCGGCAATCACATACTTACTGCGAAATACAGGATAAGTACTATTTTGCTTGCCGACTTTCACCTTAACTGCAAAGGTTTCGCCCTCATCGGTTACTTCTTCGACATAGCCGCGCAGATGATCGGCTCCCCAATCTAAAGATGTCTTTGTGCCATGATTTAAAATATCGCGCCCTGCGGTATGTGGATCAAGCCCGACATAGTTACGCAAATCTTGCATCCATAGCGATCGCCCTTTCCCTTTTTCGATCACTAGGCATTTCAATCCATAACGAGCTAGGTAGATCGCTGCTGAGAGACCACCCATTCCACCACCAACGACGATCGCATCGTAGAGAGTGTCAATACGTTCATTGAGATTTTTGCTAGAGAGTTTCATGACAATGGAAATTTAGGTATAAATGATTTTTGAAAAGACCTGTGAAACAAGTCTTTTCAAAAATTATTTGTTTTTTAAAACGGAGCTTTAACCAACAAAGGCAAGGCGAGGAGCAGACACACCAGTAGCTGTAGCACCCTTTAGGTAAGCCAACATCGTGTCAGCATCAGACACTTCAAAAGGATCGATAGGGCAGTTATCTGAGAAGCCTTCTTCTAAAAAGATTTTTTCGATCTTAGAGTCATTAACTAACATCGAATAGCGCCAAGAGCGAAGTCCGAAACCAATATTTGATTTGTCAACCAGCATTCCCATCTTGCGGGTAAATTCACCAGCGCCATCAGGAAGCAAGAATACATTTTTAGCGCCGACTTCTTTGCCCCATTTAAACATGACGAAAGCATCGTTAACAGAAATACAGATCACTGCATCAACGCCTTGAGCTTGAAATTCTGCATACAGCTCTTCGTAACGAGGTAAGTGATTGGATGAGCAGGTAGGAGTAAATGCACCAGGTAGAGAGAAAACTACTACTTTTTTGCCAGCAAAAAGATCTTGAGTAGTTTTGTCTTCCCAACGATATGGGTTAGATCCTTCAACAGATTCATCGCGTACACGGGTTTTAAAAACAACGTTTGGTACGTTTTCAATAACTGCCATATTTTTTTCTGCGTTAAATACTTGTCTGAACAGTTTTAAGAATAGTTCTTATTTATAAGTTAGTCAATACCCATAATTACTTAATTCTTTTAAAAAGTTTAATAAATTTGTGATTCTTAGATAGAGGTGATATAGTAACAACTCGAGTAATTAAACAGGCTAATTACTTAGAGAATTTTTTAAAAGCGATCGCAAAATTCTAAATAATTCTAAATAAATTTTTAAAACTGCAAAATCGAGTCTGTAAAGACTTGAGCAGGAAATGCGGCGAGAATCAGGAGGATGTTTATATGCACAAGCAAGCAGATCAGGTTGTCCAAATCTTGAAATCTAAGGGGCTAAGGGTGACACCGCAGCGCTTTGCTGTTTATGCAAATTTACTTGATCGCGCCGATCATCCTACCGCCGAACAAATTTTGAGCGATCTTAATCAAAACGCGCCAACTTCTTCGCAGGCGACTGTTTATCTTTCGTTACAAACTCTTCGAGATTCAGGTTTAGTCCGAGAAGTTTTGTTAGAGCAAGGTGTTTGTCGCTATGATGCCAATGTGGAGCCACATCACCATTTCCGCTGTAAGTGCTGCGGCGAGATCGAAGATATTGCATGGAATGCTTTTGATGGTCTAGGTTTCCAGCAAATCCGTGGCGGCTTAAAAGTCGATAGCTATGAAGTGACTGTCAGTGGTGTTTGCGATCGCTGTCAAAGGTGACGACTCCCATCCCTAACTCGCGGACGAGTATAGGGTGGGCTTCTCAGCAACACCAGCTATTGCTTCGGTTACACGCTGAGCTTTGTAACGAC
>JAYUSC010000740.1:0-2516 GCA_043755885.1 Pseudanabaena sp.
GATGGCGCAAGAATAATAAACTTGATCCCTTCTAGAACCAAAGCTTCAAGAGTTTCATAGTCAACGGCAGTCTCGGCAAGCCACATCCCTTCAGTCTCGCGCCCAAATCTCGCCTTAAAATCTTCCTTGCCCCACCGAATTTGCGTCAATTTGTCGCGCCAATTCGCCAAGGGCATGATGATGTGGTTATAAACTTGTGCGATCGCATTACCATGACCATTAAGGCGCAAGGCGCTGCGTTTATCGGCATCTAAAATTGCTTGATAGGTATCGCGATCATGAAATTCCATCCATGAGAGCAGTGTTGGCCCCATGTTGAAACTCATGTACTCATAGTTGTTAACGATCTTGACGATCTTGCCATCATGACGCTCAATCCGTGAGAATGCGTTGGGGCGATAGCATTCATGGTGAATCCGCGCATTCCAGTCATGGAAAGGAGCCGCGCTTTCTTGCCGCTCGATCGCATTTAGGTAAGGATTTTCACGCGGAGGCTGATAAAAGTGACCGTGAATCGTAATATAAATTCCCGAATCGGTCAGGCTCTTGACATCAGGCGAAGAAACAGAAGCAGCAACAGTCACGCAAATCTTCCCTTAAAGCAAACGACATTTACTACATCTTGGCAGATTTTCTTGGTGGTTCGCAAGCAAGTGTCAAAAAGTTTTGGAAATATGGCACGCAAATAAGCCCTGCACTAAAGTGCGGGCTGAGAGCTAAAACCCGTTGAAACGGGTTAATTAAAAGTATTCCGCAGTCCACTTCAGTGGACTTAAGCTCTTAGCCCGCACTTGAGTGCAGGGCTGCGACGCGAAGCGTCGCCTTATCTAACTCTTTTGACGATTAGTTTGTATGCGCCCTTACCATTGGGATCAAAAGCATTCACGATCGTGCGGTAAGTGCCTGTAACAGGTAATTCGAGGGTCATTGATGCATTCTTGCGACTGGGTAACCCATTATTTTCTTTCAATAATTTGCTGTCGGGTGCAAATAAAACTAAATAGGGATGGAAATCGGAGCTGACCAGTTCAATTTGGACTACTTGCCCTGCGCGACCACTAAAGCTAAAAGCCTCAAAAAGACTGCCATCCCTAGCAAAGACTCGGCTCTGGCTTCCTAAGACTCCATCTTTTTGCAAAATAATGCGGCGATCGCCTGTTGGTTCAATGGGTGATTGAGTCGTAAAGTTGTTATTCAGCCGACCTGCGATCGCAAAGGAGCCTATTTGACCGACCTCGTAGGAGTTGGCATAGAGCGTATATTTGCCAGTACTGGGCAAATTAACCGCAATTCGCGCATTTTTACCGCCACCGCCATCGTCATCCTCCGCAACTTTACGCCCCGCCGCGTCAAATAACACTAGGTAGGGATCAATACCATTGCCACGCATCTCAATCACCACCGATTGTCCAGCCTGAGCTTGAAATTGATAGGTTTTGTAATAGCTACCATCGGGCAGAGTATTGTCTGAAGCCGTTAGGACTGACGCGATCGCAGTGCCATCAAGGTTAAGGACATTGGGGCTAGCAACAGTAGGATTAGGATTATTTGCGATCGCACCCTGCCGAACTGCGGCAATAAATTGCTTCACCGTATCAGCCTCGATCGCTAAGCCAATGCCGCTATTACCAGAACTAGCTGTAAAAATCGCTGTATTCACGCCCACTAGTTCGGCGCGACTATTTAGCAATGGACCACCCGAATTTCCGGGATTGAGTGCTGCGTCGGTTTGTAATAATTTGCGATCGCTATCAATGCGACTAATGATCCCCGTCGTCAATGTTCCTGCAAAGCGCCCAAATGGATTACCGATCGCAAATGCTCTTTGTCCAACTTGGATGCCGCTGGAAGATGCTATTTGAATAGTCGGCAAGTTTGTAGTTACGCCCTCTAGTCTGATCACCGCAAGATCAGGATTACGACTGCTCCCAATGACCACCCCGCGAAATTGGCGCTTATCGCTGAGGATCACATTTACGGTAGTGGAGCCGCGCACCACATGGGCATTAGTCAAAATCAAACCCCTTGCCTCAATGATCGAGCCACTGCCATTGCCAGTGCGGGACTGGATCGATACGACGGCAGGGCTAGCTTGTTTGTAAACACGAATATTTGTATCTTCATCTTGGGCTGTTACAGGCGGCGGCGCGACCAAAGGAAAACTTGCGATCGCGCTGACACCGCCGCAGAATATTAGGCTAGCTGCCAAAAATTTAACTAATCCTTGTTTCACAAAACTATCCTCAGTCGCGATCGATCATTTAGTTTGAGTGGCGCAAATTCCGCAAAATCACACTCACCAAATCTTAGAAGTATTTTGAGCGCATAAAGTTGCTTTGCTCAGCAACTCCCATTATGGGGGATTTGTAGTGTCCTCTTCACTTCAAACCCCAATATTGGTGGGGCGAGCTGCGCTCGCCCCACCAATATTGGGGTTTGATGTGAAGAGGACACTACAAATCCCCCATAATGGGAGTTGCTGAGCAAAGCAACTTTATGCGCTCAAAATACTTCTA
>JAYUSC010000741.1:0-14441 GCA_043755885.1 Pseudanabaena sp.
AATCGTGATCGGGCAAGCCTGCGAATTTGACTACTCAGGAACCCAAGCCTGTAAGGTTTTACGGGACGAGGGCTACTATGTGATCCTAGTTAACTCCAAATTATAGCTAGGAATTTCAGTTTGTTTGTTTGTTTATGTAATTTATTGTTTTACAATAAAAACATCAAATACATCTAAAAAATAAATTTACCTAATTTTGAGATAATTTGAGTAATTATAACCAAAACTAACTTGAATCCAGGAATACAAAATGTCTGTACAGAAAGCTAGCGATATTTTTGGTGATATCACTGTTTATCCAGCTAAAGATGGTAAGCAACGAGTCGAAATGTATATTCGGCTACAGGAAAAAGTCGAGGGGATGCAAATTGGGATCGGCATTGATGGCTCTGCGTCAATGCGAAAAATGTTTGGTGATACCATCCCAAAATTTGCGAGAAAGAAAGAAGATAATGTCATGCAGACAGTCGTACAACGCCTATGCAGTTACGCCTGTGAGTATAGCGGCGATGGCACAGTATCACCGATTTACTGGGCAACTGGAATCGGGGGCAAGGAAATTGAATCATTGGGAAAACTAGACTCAGAAGCAATTCAGGTTAGATCGTTTGAGGGACCGCGTAAATGGGGGACTGGGACTGCTTTGTTGCCGCCACTTAATCATCTTTTGACTGAATGTGCTGAGGCTTCTTGGCTAGTATTACTTTTTGTAACTGATGGGGTGATGAGTGATTTGGATGCGGTTGTCGCGCGATCGCTAGAAGTTGGACAAGAAGTACTAGATGGTAAACGCGGTAAATGCAAATTTATTCTGGTGGGATGTGGCGAAGAAGTTAGTGAAGAACAAATTGAGAAGTTGGACAATATGTTTGACGGCACACCTTTAGAAGGTCGTATTGATCTTTGGGATGGCAAACTAGCATCGGAAATGGCGGACCTATCTGAGATTTGGGATGAAGTGGATTTTGGGGTGCAGATACCAGGGGCTGTGAAGATCAGCGACGATCAAGGACGTGAAGTTTTGTCGCATCCTGATGGCTTCCCGCAGCGCATGGAATTCTCAGTTGTGGAAGGAACTAAGTCTGTGAAGATTGAAATTATCGGACAGACGATTGAGCAAGTTTTGCAATAGTCGGTAAATCTTAATCTATTGATTGAGATTTTTTTTTGTGAAAACCTTAACCCCAAAATAATAATATGGCGATCGAGAAAGCGAGTCCACTGTTTGGCGATGTAACTGTTTATCCAAGTAAGGATGGCAAGCAACGAGTAGAAATTTATATTCGCCTGCAAAACAAGGTTGAGGGAATGCAAATCGGAATTGCGATTGATGGCTCCTCTTCTATGCAATCTATGTTTGCTGCTCAAACTCCAAAACTGTTCCGCCGCGCTGGCGACAATGTGATGGAGCCAATTGTGCGGGGTTTGTGCAACTATGCTTGTGACTACAGTGGTGATGGCACAATTTTGCCAATTTATTGGGCGGTTGGTGCTGGCGGCAAAGAGATTGAGTCTTTAGGAAGATTGGATGCGACTACGGTTAAAACGATGCCTGTGGAAGGTCCTAGTAATGGTCGTTGGGGGACTGGAACTTTATTACTCCCAGCCTTAGATTATTTCTTGGCTGAGTTTGCAGATGCGCCTTGGATTGTATTGTTGTTGGTCACTGATGGAGTGATTGGTGATCTTGATGCTGTGATTGCTCGCTCCATGTCGATCGCCCCTGAAATCCTTGATGGCAAACGCGGTAAATGTAAATTTGTCTTGGTTGGTGTTGGTGAAGAGGTGAGCGAAGACCAAATCGATAAGATTGACAATATGTTCGATGGCACTGCTTTGGAGAACAAGATTGATCTATGGGATGGCAAGTTTGCTGCCACGATGTCTGAGTTACAAGAGATATGGGATGAGGTTGACTTTGGTATAAAACTACCAGGCAATGCCCGCATTTTTGATGATAAAGGCAATGAAGTAACGTCTTATTTAGACGAAATTCCTCAATGCATGAGTTTTCTTGTACCTGAAGGAACTGGCTCTGTGAGACTGGAAATTGCAGGACTCTCCATTATTCAACCCCTTAGCTAGGTGCAAGATGAATGCTTTAAATTCTACTGAAAGGGTCACATTATCTAGTTCTGACATTGATCCCGTTTTTGGTAAGGTCTTTTATCAAAATGTTGGCTCTGACATCGAGGTAACTTTCACAATTTTGATGCCTCGGATTAGTGAAGGCTGGAAAACGGGTGTGGCTCTTGATGCGAGTAGTTCGATGCGAGCCGCTTATGGCAAGTCATCAAAACCAACAGAGAATTTGGTCGAAATGGAAGCACGAAAGTTTCTCTATTACCTTGCCGATCGCCTAGATGCCGAGGGTCAAACGACGACTATTTATTGGGCTTGTAGTGGCAGTAAAGAGCTTGAGGTGTTAGGAAATATCCAAGTTGGACAATGTGACACGCTAAAAATCGAGGGTCCATTAGAAGCTGATTTTGGCTCTATGACTAATCTTTTACCAGCTTTGCGTTATTTTGTGGAAGGGTTTCCTGATGCAGCCAATGGTATCTATTTATTTGTCACCGATGGCAAAATTGATGATTTCTGGGCAGTTAAGGAATATTGCATTAATCTTGCCAAGCAGATTATGACTGGTAAGCGCAATCCTATCAAATGTGTGTTGATTGGGATCGGCGAAAAGGTCAATGCTCGTCAACTGCAAGATCTAGACAATCTTGATGCGGTAACGGGATTTGATCTATGGGATTACCATGTTGCTAAAGATATGCGCGAGACAACCGATATTTTTGCCGAACTAGTGGATGAATCGGTGATGGTGGCTTCTACTGCTGCTATTTATGACGATCAAAATACTGTGATTAAGCAATTTACGGATGGCTTGCCTGGGCGGGTTAGTTTTTTGATTCGCGACACTTCCTCATTTTTTGAATTGGAAGTTGCGGGTCAAAGAATCCGCCAGTCTTTGCAGACTAGTGCATCTCGCGATGGAGAAATATGATCATGAGCTTAGAAGATATTATTCAGAGCATTAAAGTTTCGATTCTCAAAGTTCAATCGAATGCTGGCAATGGTACTGGATTTATCATTAGCAATCAAGGACATATCCTCACCTGCGCTCATGTACTGGTGGGCGATCGCTTTCAAGTAATTTCTGAACATGGCGATCGCCGATCTGTAGAAGTGCTTGGCAAAGATGAAACCTGCGACTTGGCAATACTTTACGCCGAATCTTTAACTGAGCCGCCTTTAACTTTTGCCGATCCTGCCACGATCGCTGAAGGTCAAACTGTATATGCGTTAGGTCATCCCCTAGGACTAGACTTTACGCTTTCGCGTGGCATTATCAGCAATCGCCAACGAGTTCGCAGTGGTGTAAGCCTATTGCAAACCGATGTTTCCTTAAATCCAGGGAACAGTGGTGGCCCATTGGTAAATGAACAGGGAGAGGTGATCGGCGTTGCTAACCAGATATTAGAAGGTGGACAAGGGTTGGGGTTTGGTATCGCCTTGCAACATATATTTGCATTTGCAGCCCAAATGCGTATCACTATAAACAGGGCGCAACGGTTTAAAGCCCTTTAGTTTGAGATTCAATTTCCAAAATCTAGTTAATTTATTGAGTGAGTGATTAAAAAAATGACATACGCAGTTGGCATTGATCTAGGTACGACAAACTCAGTTATCGCTATTTATCGCCGTGGTACTGCTGAGACTTTACGCATTGATGGGCGTTCCACAATGCCTTCGGTGGTTTCTTTTCGCGATGACACAAATATTTTGGTGGGGCAACCTGCTAAGTCAAGATTGCTGCTCGATCCTGAAAATACGGTTGCTTCGACTAAGCGATTTATGGGCGATCGCAGTAAAAGCTATAAACTAGCTGGCAATTCTCTCACACCCGTCAATATTGCTAGTGTAATTCTCAAACGTTTGGTGGAGAGTGCGCGGAAGGAACTTGGTAACGTCGAAATTTGGGATGCAGTAATTACAGTTCCTGCTTATTTCACAGAAGATCAGAAGGAAGATACTAAACGGGCGGGTGAAGAAGCTGGTTTGAACGTATTGCGTCTTTTGCCAGAGCCAACGGCGGCAGCGATCGCCTATGGCTTGGACAAAGAAAAAGATCAAACGCTAATGGTCTATGACTTGGGCGGTGGTACGTTTGATGTATCAATTTTGTCAGTCACAGGTAACAAGTTTACGGTAAAAGCTGTTGGTGGTAATGGCAATCTGGGTGGTGATGATTTTGACAATGCGATCGCTGAGTGGACTAGCAAGGATTTTAAAGCCAAAACAGGTATAGATCTATTGGCAGAAAAAGGCAAAGCTGCCATGTCGGCGAGACAAAGACTGAAGGAGGCTGCGGAAACTGCCAAGATCGAATTATCTCAAAGCGATCGCGCCATGATTACAATTCCTGACTGTTTAGGACATCCAATTGATTTGGAAATTACATTGGCACAATACAACAAATTAATTGAGCCGATGCTATTGAGTACAGTGGAATGTATGAAATCAGTACTACGCGATGCCAAACTCTCTGCTGACGATATTGATCGTGTGATTCTGGTGGGTGGCTCAACTAAGAATCGGGCGGTGCGCGAAATTGTGACTCGTGAAATCAAAGAACCCTATACATCGGAAAGGGTGGATGAAGTTGTCGCTCATGGTGCAGCAATCATGGCTTCCAATCTGTATGCGCCTGATTCTGTAGATATTGATATATCAGAGAAAACTAGTCATTCTGTAGGAATCATCATGATCAATGAATTGGACAAAGAAATTTTTCAGCCTGTCATTCCTCGCCAGACTACTTATCCTTGTGAATTGGGGGTTTTAGGATTTACAAGCGTGCCTCGTCAAGAACAGGTAAGATTGCGGGTGCAGCGTGGTGAGAACATAAATAATCCCGATCGCAATACTAATTTAGGTGAACTCATACTGCCTGTGTCTCCGCCACAAAACGATCAAGTGCCTGTTGGTGCAATTTGCCTCATTGATCAGGATGGAATCTTTCACTTTACAGCAGTTCAATTCCCGCTTAATAGTTCTGTTGCTACCATCCTCAGCTATGCTAGCGCTCATGATGGTAGTTTGGATATAGGGGCAACGAAGGCGTTGATTGCCAGTGGGGAAGCTAAGGAGCGATCAACAAAGATTGATAGTGGTGTTACTAAGAAATAGTTGATTGGGATAGAAACTAAAAGGTATAAATATGGGTTATTCAATAGGTATAGACCTTGGTACAACTAACTCTGTCGCTTGTGTCTGGCGGCGGGGTACTGTTGAAACAATTCCTATAGATGGACGTGCCACGATGCCTTCGGCTCTTTCGGTGCGCCCTGATGGAGCGTTGCTCGTGGGTCAAGCTGCAAAAAAAAGAGCCGAACTCGAACCAGAGCAGTCGATTGTTTCGGCAAAGCGCTTTATTGGTGATGGTAAAACCCAATGGCAGATTGGCAATAAAATCTATACGCCGATGGATGCTGCGGCTGTCGTGCTGAAGCAACTCAAAATTGCTGCGGAAAAGCATTTAGGAGAATCTGTAACTGAAGCCGTGATCACGGTTCCTGCTTACTTTAATAACAACCAAAAACGCGATACCAAACTGGCAGGTGAAGCCGCAGGGTTTAAAGTTTTGCAACTACTGCCCGAACCAACGGCGGCGGCGATTAGCTATGGATTGGATCGCGGCAAAGATCAAACGATTTTGGTATATGACTTAGGCGGCGGTACTTTTGATGTATCGGTTTTGTCGGTCAAGGGTAATCGCTTTCAGGCGATCGCTGTTGATGGTGACTTTAACCTCGGTGGTGATGATTTTGATTTGGTATTAGTTGAACATTTGATTAGCATTCTCAAAAAGCGATCGCAGTTTGATCTAGAAAGCTTTCTCGATACATTGCTAGGACGTAATAAAAATAAGCAATTAGGAACACCACACGAAATTTTAGTTGCGAAGCAGCGACTAAAAGAGGCTGCTGAAAAAGCCAAAATCGAACTATCCCAAAGCAATCGCACCCAAATCACAATTCCTGAAATCTTGGGCGTTGCCCTCGATGAAGAAATTACGATTGATACTTACAATCGTTTGATAGCCCCATTAGTCGATCGCACGATCGCCAAAACTCGCGCTGTTCTTAAAGCCGCCAAGTTAACTCCTGATGACATCGATCGCGTGATTTTGGTTGGTGGTTCTACTCGTAATAAGTTAGTGCGATCGCGCATTGCTGAGACGATCAAAGAGCCATTTATTTCAGATCGGGTGGATGAAGTTGTGGCGCAGGGTGCGGCGATCGTTGCTGGCAGTCTTTCTTCACCCGAAGAGGATATTACCCCGATTGAATTTTCTAATGTCACGCCCTTTAGTCTTGGTTTACGAGCTTCTAAGGGTAAAGATTTAGATATTTTTAAAGTACTGATTCCCAAAAACACGGCGATTCCTGCCACACTCACGCAGGAATTCACTACATTTCGGGCTAATCAAAAATCAGTTGATATTTCAATTTTTCAAGGTGAGGCAACTAACTGTAAAAACAATACTTTTGTCGGTGGTTTTCGACTAGAAGGAATCCCTCCCGCACCAGTGGGACAGCCAAAAATCGCAGTCCAGTTTCAGATGGATAGTTCCGATTTGTTGTTAGTAACCGCAACCTGTAGCAATCTTCGCAGTCAGCAAACATTAGATGTCAATCTAGTGAGCCGTGAAGATGAGTTGCCACAGGCAGCACCACAGGCAGATATTATTTTTCTTGTGGATACTTCAGGCAGTATGAGCAGTGAGTTAGAAGGTGTTAAGCGTTCTTGTCTAGAATTTGCTGAACGAGTAATTAGCTTAGGTGTTGACTGTCAGTTAGGACTAGTAGATTTTGCCTGTAGTGCAGTATACAAATGGGAAGTTTTCGGACCAATGGAACCTAAAACATTTCCTGCTGCAATTGCTGGATTAAGAATTGGCAGGCTCGGCGGTGGTGGATGTAATGTCGGAGCGGCTAATACCATCCCTGTGATAGATGCTTTTGTGAAAGCTTTTCCAAGAAGCGATCGCTTTAAAATTGGTATTTTGATCAGCGATGAAGTTGGTAATGACGCTAATGCGATCGCGCAAATTACGAACATTCTCCAAACTGGACAAGTTTGTTTATATGTTGTTGGCGTGGCAAGCAGTTGCCACGAAAAACTGGCAACTGCAACAGGCGGTCAATTTTGGGATATTCGTCAATCAAGAGGAAGTGTCAATTTTGGCAGTTTGCTAGACAGCATCGCCGTTGAAATCACCAATTTAGCCTTAACTAACTAACCCGAATCTTAAACACTAATCTTAAAAACGAGGAAATTTTCATGGCTTTAGTTGAAAAGAACAGCACATACATTGTCGGCATCGATTTGGGTACTTCCAACTCGGCGATCGCGGTTTACCACAAAGGACGAGTCGAGATTCTCAAAGTTGATGATGGGCGCAACACCCTGCCCTCTGTGGTGAGTATTGTCGATAAAGACACCACATTGGTCGGCAAACAAGCGCGATCGCGAATGCTAATTGACCCAGACAATACCGTTGCTTCGATTAAACGAGTAATTGGTAAGGACGGTGAGGATGGCAAACCTTGGAGTAAAGAATTTCCTAATCGTCCCGAAAGGGCTTATTCAGCCACTGACATATCGGCATTTATTCTGACTAAGCTAGTGATGGGTTCACAACAAACCAGCATGGACATCCTCCAAGGTACACCCCGCTATGCTGTAATTTGCATTCCTGCCAACTTTGACGACAATCAAAAAAATGCCACTATCGAAGCAGCTAAACTTGCGGGTTTAGAAGTAATCAGCCTGATCGAAGAACCTGTCGCTGCTGCGATCGCCTATGCCCTTGAAAAAGACCGTGACCAAACCATCTTGATTTACGATTTGGGCGGCGGTACATTTGATGTCTCGATCTTGCGCGTGGACTCGACAGGTGAAGGACTTGCCAAATTTAAGATTTTGGGCAAAGAAGGAGTCCAAAAATTGGGCGGCGATGATTTTGATTACGAAATCATGAAAATTGCAGCAGCAAAATTCCATGAAGCATCAGGGATTGATCTGCTAGATCTTAAAAAAGATCAGGGTGTTTCTAAAAAAGCTTTGCGTGATGCCCAACAAAAGCTCAAAGACAAGGCTGAAATAGCCAAGTGTGAACTGAGTGAATCGCAAAAAACTCTGATGGAAATTCCTAGTCTGATTAAAGATGAATCGGGAACTGTCCACAGTCTAGATATGGAAATTTCGCGCAGTGACTTTAACGATGCAATTCTTCCTCTTTTATTGCAATCCAAAGAAGCGGTCGAGAAAGCCCTTACAAGCGGAGGGTTGACGATTGATGATATCTCGCGAATCATTCTCGTTGGTGGTTCTACAAGAGTGCCTTTAGTTCGTGAGATGCTTACCGAAATTTTTGGCAAAGAGCCTTATGGTGATATCGATCCTGATACAGTCGTTGCCGCAGGAGCCGCTAGTTTTGCGGCAACATTTAATGTGCCAGATGATCCTGACAGCAAACCACAACTGGCAAGTTCATTGGTGATTGATAATATCGTCACTCTAAATTTGGGTATCGAAACACGCGATCGCCTTTTCAATAAGGTAATTACTAAGGGTTTAGAAATTCCTGCGGATGTGCCTCTTTGTGTCACCAAAGATTATTCGACTCAGCGTGACAACCAAACTGAGATGCGGATTAGTGTATTTCAGTCTAGCGATGAGAAAGAATATGTCTATGAAGAGGGCGTAACTTGCATTGGTGAGTTTCTGATTACCAAAATTCCAGCCAAGCCCAAAGGAGCAGAGATCGTCACAATTACCTTTGAACTCGATCAGCAAAATCTACTCAAGGTAAAAGCTGAATCGACATCAGGTGTCGGTGGTGCTTTAGAAATCAAGCGCTCTTAACTTAAAACTATTATTAGGAGAACAAACAACCATGAGTACAGAAGATAATGATTCTAATTCAGCCTTATCTACAAGTCTGGACAATAGAATAGAACTTAGTGACAACAATCAAGAACAGTCTGACAAAGTTGTAGAGATTGATGAAACCCCACAAAATTCTGACTCTTTGACTGCCGAAAGTGAAACAGTGAACCAAGAGAATGATTTGCCTGAAGAAGTTACTAAAATCAGCAGTGATAGTGCAGAATCTGACGACATCAGTGTAAATGCTCAAACTGATGATTCAACTAACTCAGGAGATGCTTCTATATCTCAAGAGAATAGATTGAATACCTTTGCTGATGAAGATAATCCCAAAGAGTCTGAAGACATTACTGCGGAAGACTCAGTGCAGATGGATTCAAACACTAAACTCCCTGCTCAAGTCAAATCTGTCCGAAGTTATACGCGAGATGATCTTATTAGAGATATTAACGCAAACTTTGCTCAAACTTCCAATCTTTCTGCTAGATACGAGGATCTGCTGGGAAAATATGATGAACAGAGCAAGGAACTAGATTCAGTAAAAGAAGAGTTGAATTTAGTAAAAGAACGCTTGAATGAACTTGAAAAGATGTCAAAATCTGAATTTGACGAACTGATTCAAGAAACACTCGAAAAAGACGCTCAAAGCTTAGGTGAAGATGAGCAAGAATGTCAAGGTTATATAGACCAAGCCAAGTTATGGCAGTTCAAAACTGAAGCACTTTCTAAATTGGGATTATCTGCTATTGATGAATGTGGCAATCGCATGAAAGAGTGTGATCAGCTAATGGAACAGTTCAAGAATAAGACACCATCACCTTACAGTGGGTTACAAAGCCGATATGAAAGTCTTCAGTTGAGTAATCGGATGCTAGACCGTTTGCGAGACCCATTGGAAATGTTGAACAAACCTAATCCGCTATCAGAGCATTTATTTAGATTACGAATGTCTGATCTTGTCGAGCTATTGCGATCGCAAACAGATGAAGCTGAAGCAAAAAAAATCCTTGCTAAAAAGCTAAAAGAAGCAGGTGACGCGAGATATAAATCTATCCGTGAATGGCGCGAATCTGCTGAGAAATTGCAGAAACAATGGTTACACTTCATTGAGAAAAAGTTGCTACCTGCTCTGGATGGAATCAATGATGGTAAGCCCTATGCTGAACACCTAGTAATAGACTTAAAAGAGAGCTATCAAACCTCAAGCTATCAAGAACAGCTTTCAAATTGGGAGAAAACCTACAGCGACCTAGAAGGTATTTTAGTTCAGGCTCTCAATAGCCTAGATATAACAGTAATGCAAGCAGAAGTTGATCAACCAGTTGACTACGATCGCCATGAGCCGATTGGAGCAGAGCCAGATGACACCAAAGAGCATGAACATATCAAGGAAGTCACTAGAAAGGGCTATGAGTACAAAATAGCTGAGCGATCGCTGCTATTGCGTAACGCCCAAGTTGTGGTCGTCAAGAACAAGTAAATTATTTATCTTTAGGAGACTTTAAAACATGGCAGATAATGAGCTAAATCCAGTCATTGGTATTGACCTAGGTACAACTTTTTGTGCGATCGCCCGTTGGCATGAGAAGCGCCGCGAACCACGTCATTATCAGCACAGCACATCTGGAGAGACACTTCAATCAGCAGTCTACTGCGATCCCAGTACATCAGAGATCCTAATCGGGAAACTAGCTTATGAAAGAGGAATTATTTATCCCGAAAATGTTGTCACTGGGATAAAGCGAATGATGGACAATGAATCGCAAGTTATCTCGATTGGCGGACAGAAATTTTCTCCCGTCGATCTATCTGCAAAGATATTGCATGAGTTATATCAAAATGTTGCTAAACAGCATGGAGATGGAAAGAGTTTTAAAAGTCGCGGCACGATTGTTACAGTTCCCTATTACTTCAAGTCTCATCAATGCGCTCACACTCGCAAAGCCGCAGAGATTGCTAATATCGGGTTAATTGGTTTAATTCAAGAACCGATTGCTGCCTCTCTTGCCTATGCTTGGCAACTAGTCCAAGATCGCCCTGATGAAGAGATCAAAGAAAATATTTTAGTATTTGATCTTGGTGGCGGAACTTTTGACTTGACCTTATTTTGTTTACATCAAACACCTAAAAAGCTGTTGTTTGAAGTCTTGGCAACAGGCGGCGATGATCGCTTGGGAGGCATGGATTTTGACGAATGTTTATATGATTTAATTTTAGAGAGAGGTGGAGTCAACTTAGCTGGATTGACTGAAATTGAACAAAAAAAAGCAAGGCTAAAAGTTATGGCGCAAGCCATTGAGACAAAGATCACTTTGTCGGCTGCTGATTATGCGTATGTTGGGATAGCTAGTGTCATTCCTGGCAAAGATATCGATATCAAAGTTACCCGCGATGACTTTGAGAAATCCATTCAAGCTTACACAAAAAAGATTGATGCGATCGTTCAGAAACTTTGGGCTGTTGCCAACTTGCGTCCATCAGATATGCATCGCGTAATTCTAGTCGGCGGATCCAGCCGTATTCCTTGCATGAAAGCCTTAGTCTGTGACTTGATTGGCGAAGAAAAAGTCTATGGCAATATCAATCCTTCCTTATGCGTTGCTGAAGGTGCAGCCATGTATGCAGCATACTTAGATGATGATGATCGCGAAATTTTTGGACGCGAGATCGAAATCAAAACCCGTACTTGTCATGCCTTGGGCTTAGAAAAAGCTGGCGGTAAATTCTTTGAGTTAATTGCGGCTAATCAACCCACACCTTCAGAACGCAGCCAGCTATTTACCAATGATGTGGATAACATGACATCGCTAGACATTAATGTTTATCAGGGTTCTGCACCCGATGTCAAAGATAACGCAAAGATTGGCACGATTAAGATTGATTTACCACCCGCCAAAGCTGAATCGCTAGACATTATGGTGATATTCAAGGTTGATACTGAGCAGAATGTCACTGTCACTGTCGAAATAAATGGCGATCGCTGGGGTGATTCCTTTGGCTATGCCTAGATTATTGCATGGGAGTTTCGAGAAGAGACTGAAAAGTATTACCCTTTGGACTAATAATTAAATCAAAAGAATAAAGATGCGATAATTGCGATCGCACCAATAAGTAAAGGAGCAAAAATACATGACCATAACGATTGCATCAAAAACAACCTTGTATGATCGTGACTTTTACCAATGGGTACAAGAAACGACAGAAAAGTTAAAGATGAAAGATTTTGACCATGTAGATTTAGAGAATCTAATCGAGGAGATTGAGAGCTTGGGAACATCTGAAAGGAGCGAAATATATAACCGTTTGGCTACTCTCTTAGAGCATTTACTCAAGCGGATATTTGTAGATATGCCTCAAGAGTTTAATGGCTGGGAGAATACAATTCGTGAACAAAGAAAACGACTGAAACGGGCGCTTAAATTGTCTCCTAGCCTCAAAAATTATTTCACTGAAATATTTGATGAAGCTTTTGTTGATGCCCTTGAAGAAATTTGTAAGGAAAAAGGATATAAGCTTGTTAAGTTTCCTGATACATGGCAGTTTGGGCGTGATATCGACACGATGATTAATGTTGATTTTTGGGAGCAGTAACACACCACCAAGAGCCGCCCCTAATCGGCGTTGTTTATACTGTTATCAATCTTTATCAGGGATATATTTACTATGAAAAACCAAACTAAAGTCGGACAAACGATCGCAGGAAAATATGAGCTAATTAAAGCCCTGAAAGAATCCCATTTATATCAATGGATTGGAGCAGTGAACTTAACAACCCAAAAAGCCCATACCGTTCAAGTCCTCTTAAATAATTACCCAAAAGCACAAATCAAAGAAGCCTTTGATTATTTTGATGCTCTTAAAAATGTGCGCCGTGAAGGAATTATTCCGCCCGAACAGGTCATCTCAAATAATGATTTACCTTTTGTAATTGTGTATCCTGAGTCTTTTAGTAAGGTTTTAGACTTGTCCAAAGATTTTGAGCTTGAGTTGATTTTAAAATACTTGTCTGAAGCATCCGAACTACTACATATTCTTAACAACAAAAAACTAATTCACGGACAAATTAATCCCAAAAGCTTTTTTCTCAAAGACAACAAAGTTTATTTAAGCGGATTTGGCTACGCGCCATTTATCCTACAAGGCAATCGAGACGCGATCAAAGATTGTGGTGATTTTTTACCATCCGAAATAACTGATGCTGACTCAGCAAATAAATCTAAAGACACAATTGATACTTACGCCTTTGCCAAAACTGTCGCTTATTGGCTCCCCAATATTTGCACCTCAGCATGGTATCTCCAAGCAACCAACCCCGATCCCAATCAGCGATTTAAACGTATGCGTAATCTCTTTGAAGAACTAAAAAAAGCTTTAATAGATGCCTTTTCTAATACGACAGAAACTAATGATGATGCAAACTTGCTCGAAGTAACAGAAACCGAGATTAAACTAGAACCGCAAACTAGCGGCGGCATTATTCCCAAACATATTCTAGAAATAGAACTAGATCCGCCCGAAGCAGGGAGAGTCGAAGGCGGCGGTAAGTATGCCGAAGGGAAACAGGTTAATGTTAAGGCGATCGCCTTTCCTGATTGGGAATTTATCGGCTGGGATGGCGATATTGTGCAATCTAACAACAGCCTCGATCTAGTGATTGAGAAAAACTTAAAAATAACTGCACGTTACAAGAAAACACCCAAATCATTCGGCTCCATCCAAATCGAAATTTTTCCATCTGAAGCCCAAGAATTTGTCAGAGTTAGCGGTGCTGGTAATCACCCACTAGGGACATCTATAAACATTAATACTTGGAGTGTTTCAGACAAATGGCGCTTTAGCCGTTGGACAGGTGACATTAATGTTGCCAAAACTCCCTTTACGATCGCCCTAACATCTGACATTAGAGTTGTAGCTGAATTTGCGATCGCGCCAGATTTAACAAAACCGAACCCCTCTCCTAAGAAGCTTGGCAGTGCTTTTGGTCAAATCTCACCATCAGAAGAATTAGCAACAGTAGAATTATCATCGTCTGCCCCTGAAACAGGAAAAGCAGATATTCAATTTGTAAATAATGAGATTCAGGAAGTCACAAAAAAAGCATCTGATACTGAGAAGAAACTTGTACAGAAGCCAAAATCTTTAGGCTCAGCATTCGTTAAAACACAAACAGAAGAAACTGAATCAATACAACCCAATGTCGAAGAACTAACAAAGAAAACTATTGTAGGATCTGCATTCGATGAATCAAAATAGCCGTTATTTTAGCCAGTAAACCAATTAGCATCATGCGCTACATACTGCATGATCGCCATGACGCTATAAAATGTATTGCGAGTTACCTAAGAAATACAAGATAATATGCCCCGCCGTACTGACATCCAAAAGATTTTGCTGATTGGCGCTGGCCCAATCGTGATCGGGCAAGCCTGCGAATTTGACTACTCAGGAACCCAAGCCTGTAAGGTTTTACGGGA
>JAYUSC010000742.1:0-14441 GCA_043755885.1 Pseudanabaena sp.
AATACATAGCCCACCTCAGCCACAGAGCCAATATTGCCACGACCAAGGACTTCAATCAAGATTTTGTATCCTAAAGGATTCATCGGGCAATTTGCGATCGCGCTACGTCTGACCATAAAATAGCCACTCATCGGATCAGAAACCCGACCGATTACATTAGGCAAAATCAGCAACCCCAGCATCTGTGCGCCCCGCGATAGAATCCGCCGCATAAATCCCCAATCGCTGACACCGCCTCCCTCGACATGGCGACTAGCCACCACTAAGTCTGCTCCCTTCGCCATTTCATCGAGCATCTTAATCAGCGTTTCTGGTGGATGCTGCAAATCGCCATCAATCACCCCCAATATCTCTCCCTGTGAGGCTTGCCATCCACGAATCACCGCTGTCGAAAGCCCTTTTTCTTCTTGACGACGCATGACCTTCAACCGTGGATATTCTGGCATCAAATCTAGTCCAACTTGCCAAGTCAAGTCTGGACTATCATCATCCACAACAACTAGCTCGTACTGATTAGCAAAAGATTGATCCAACAGATTAGTGAGAATTGCAATTAAGTTGACAAGATTTTTACTTTCGTTATAAGTAGGAATAATCAATGATAATAAAACATATTTCTCCGTGGATATTTTTGGGTTAAGCTGATCGATAGAGGTTTCATCTAATAAAAGTTCGTTAACTTGAAAAGAGCCAAAAAGAACAGTAGTAAGATTGCTAAACATGTAAGTATTTAGGGGAATTTAGTTGATATCGTAAAAGCGATTATTTCAATTGCTTAATAAAATTATTTGTGGTTTTCAACTCTATTTAATGTTCTTTTAATTCATGGATAAAATCAAATTTTATCGGCTTCCAAATCATATAAATTAAGTATGCGATCGCCACATAAATAAAGGAAGGAGTTACTGAACTTAAATTAATATTAAAGTATGTCGGCAAGATGATTTTATGTATCCAATCTAGCCAATGCAAAAATAATCCTCTATACAAAAAGATCGCAACGTTGGTGAAAATGTTATTCGATGGGACTGTGGATACACCAGCTAAATTAATAAATATTGATATTACTCCAAATATTTTTATATATTTCAATTGACATTTAACGATTGGCAAAATAACAAATGGAATAGCAGTGACCAAATGTCTTGGACCAAAACAACTATCGCCAGACCATGCGTAATATGTTGAATTAAATAAAAACGTAAATCCAAAAAATAGAAAGCAGAACAGCATGACATTATCGCTATCAAATTGCTTTTTAAGCAAAGTCCAAAGAAACAAAAACATCATGGGGAAATACAAAAATATGCCGCGATATGGACTAAAACTAAGCCCCCATAAACTTGCGATCGATGGCATACTGAACATACTGCGTTGTATAGATCTTCCTTCCTGAACAGCTTGCTGTAAAAAGATCGAGTTTGGAGTTTGTAAAGCTGAACCTGTAATCAAATAGTTGTAATACATTAATCCGCATAAAAATATCGCATATCCTGTCAAAAGCAACCCTAATTCTTTGATCAACTCACCAAATCCTTTTTTGCGATTTGTATAAGTCCAAAATCCTAACAACCAAAATATTGGCAATACGGCAATATAGTCAATTAGTTGTGACAATCCAAGAATTAACCCAATCAAAAAATTGTTTTTCTTAGCAATAATTAGGCTGAAGGCGATAAAAACTAAAGACATAGTGTAAGCATGTACCCAAATTCCATAAGTAGCATAAAAGAAAGTCAGAGATCCGAAAATAAAAATAAAAACAAGCCAAATTTGTTTCCTTAAATCTGTTGTCAAAGTTTTTAAGGTATAAAACATTGCGACAGCAGTGCCACCTATTAGAGGAGCCATTACAAAAATATTTGATGCTAAGTTAAAAACAGCTTTAGATACTTCTGCTGATGGAATACCAATTGCTGATAGCATCACTCGATGAACATAGTAAAGAGGAGCTAAAAGAATTGGTAATCCGGGAGCAATCACTGAGTATAAATTACCGTTGATCATTACGGAATCAACATGTTTAGCACCACTTTGTAACGCAAAGCTTCCATTCTCCACAAGCGCTTTTACTGAATCAACATATCGATCGCTTTGAGAACTATCAGGCGCAACATGTAAAGCAATTAAGATGAATACAGTAACAAAAATTTTAAAACCAATACTTTTAATCATTTTTTACCCATAACATATAGATCATAATCTGCTTTTTTTTAAGTATAGCGTTCGCTAAATAGATTAAGAAAAATGAAGTTTACAGTAAATAGTTTGGATTATCTAAGATTTAAAACATACAGCAATTTACGAAATAAATCTACACTCAAAGGCGAAATTCAGAAAGAATTTTGTTTCTGAGCCTAGATTTATAATGATTTAGTTAGCGATCGCGACCATACTCAACCCTGATTAAGCTATTTCTCTAAGGCTACGAAAATATTTCCATATCCTCATCTGCAATTTTTCTGAGCGCTCATAGCTGATAATGTATTGGGCTGGGTCGCGAAAACTTCCCTGTCTATGTAGCTCAAGATACCTGCTCAGATAACATTATGGTTCAAAAAGCAGAAAAAAATAGCTTTGTTGCCTTAGATGGTGTTGGTAAGTCTTACTTACAGCCAAATGGGCAGACTATTTCGATTATTGAAAATATTAATTGTCAGTTGCAAGTAGGCGAAATTATTGCTTTGTTAGGACCTTCAGGCTCTGGCAAATCAACATTAATGCGAATGATTGCAGGTTTAATTCCACCTTCCACTGGCAAAGTCCTCTACTACAATCGCCCATTAGTGGGTTTAAATCCAGGGGTAGCGATCGTTTTTCAAAATTTTGCACTTTATCCTTGGTTAACCGTTCTAGAGAATGTGGAACTTGGGCTAAAAGCAAAGGGAGAAGCCAAGGATACTAGAGAGCAGAAAGCCCTGCGGATGATCGATGTGATCGGTTTAGATGGATTTGAGAATGCTTATCCTAAGGAGCTATCAGGGGGAATGCGTCAACGTGTTGGCTTTGCTAGAGCGTTGGCGGTGGAACCAGAACTGCTATGTATGGATGAGCCATTTTCAGCTTTGGATGTGTTAACTGCCGAGAACTTACGTTTTGAATTACTTGATTTGTGGTTAGAAAAACGCATTCCTACGAAGTCAATTTTGATCGTAACGCATGGGATCGAAGAAGCGGTGACACTCGCCGATCGCGTAATTGTGTTGGGTCGTAATCCTGGGCGAATTCGCGCTGATTTGCCGATCACGCTCCCCCATTATCGCGATCGCAAAAGCCCAGAATTTCAGGCTCTAGTTGACCAAGTTTACAAGATTTTGACAAATCCTGACCTGCCCGATCTATCAACTCAGACTGCGGCTGCCACGAATTCCACATCTGCACCCAAAACTCAAGCAAAATATCAATCGCTTCCCCATGTCCGCATTGGCTCAGTAGCTGGTTTATTAGAACTTCTAGAAGGTCGTCAAGATAAAGACTTATATCGAATTGCTCAAGAGCTTTTGTTAGAAGTTGATGATATATTGCCAATTGTGGATGCGAGCAAACTCATGGAACTAGTTGCGGTCACAGAGGGTGACATTCAACTATCTGCGATCGGTGAGAATTTTATTAATAGTAATATTGATGAGCGCAAAGCAATCATTCGCGATCTCTTGCAAAAGAATATTCGCTTAGTCCAACAAATATGCCAGCTTTTGCTAGCCAAGCGCAATCGTCGTATTTCCGAGGAATTAGTTCTCGATATTTTAGAGAATCATTTCACTAGTAAAGAAGCTCAGCGCCAACTCAGGACAGCAATGGACTGGGGACGCTATGCTGAGTTATTCAGCTATGACGAACCTTCAGGTGAAATCTTTATTGAAGAAAGTACTACAGAAACTGAAGAGTCCGAATAAATTAAGATATGTATCAGCCCACTATCGATCCCAAATCACAATTTCGCTCACGTTGGAGCCTTGGTGATGTTTTATTACCTTTAGCGATCGTTGCTTTTATATTCATCATTGTGCAGACTGCGAGAAACTTCACAGGTACATATGAAAGCGGCTATGTCGTTAATCTATCCCTGAGCTTTTTACCTAGCTACGCATTACAGACATTAGTGAGAATGTTAGCCGCATACTCAATCTCATTGGTGTTTAGTCTCTTGTATGCCTATGTCGCCTATCGTTCAGCTTTATGGTCAAAGGTACTTATTCCTCTACTAGACGTTCTCCAATCGATTCCAGTACTGTCATTTTTACCTGCGGTGGTACTTGCTCTAGTAAGTTTATTCCCTGGACAAAGATTGGGGATTGAGATTGCATCTATATTGCTAATTTTTACGGGCATGACTTGGAACATGACCTTTAGTTTCTATCAGTCGTTATCCAGTATTCCGACAGAATTGATCGAAGCAAGTCAAGTCTATCGGCTTGGCGCTTGGCAGAGATTCTGGACTCTAGAATTGCCTTCAGGTGTGGTGGGTTTGGTCTGGAATAGTGTGATGTCAGTGGCAGGTGGTTGGTTCTTTTTGATGCAAACAGAATCATTTACGCTCTCCAATCGAGACTTTACACTTCCAGGGCTAGGTTCATTTCTGAAGGCGGCGGCGGACAAAGGTGATAATCTTGCCATTTTTAGTGGGTTGGCAGTTTTAATTGGCATAATTACGATCATTGATTATTTTGTGTGGAGACCTCTAATCGCTTGGGCGGAGAAGTTTAAAAATGAGACGGTTGAATCGGCTCAAGTACCAGAATCGCGAGTGTTAGATTTTTTAAGGCGATCGCCCACGATGCGAATTATTAGCGATCGCCTATTTATGCCGATCGCAGAAGTTGTCAACAAAAGCTTCAGCCCTAAAGCGCCAAGCTCTGAGATTAACCCTCGTAAAACCTCAAAATGGATCAATTGGTTTAATTGGCTATTAGTTGGTTTCGCAGGTTTTATTATTTTGAGCGGTGCATCAAGTGCGATCGCATTGCTGAGTCATATGCCATTGAATTCATGGAGGCAAGTTGCGATCGGCGCTCTGTTTACTGCTATTCGAGTATTTATCGTCCTAGTTATTTCTCTAATCATCACGGTTCCAATCGGTGTATCGATCGGTCGCAATCCCAAGCTAGCTCAGTTTTTGCAACCAATTGTCCAAATTGCCGCATCAGTTCCTGCGACGGCTCTATTTCCAGTTCTATTACTATATTTAGGAAATATGGCTGGTGGTTTAGATATTGGCGCTGTGATCCTCATGACTTTAGGAAGTATGTGGTACATTCTATTTAATGTAATTGCTGGAGCGCAAGCCATTCCTTCAGAACTATTTGAAGCTGCGCGAGTATATAAGCTTTCGCCATTGCAACGTTGGAAAACTTTGATTTTGCCAGGGATTTTTCCGTATTTAGTAACAGGAATCATTACGGCGGTGGGTGGCGCATGGAACGCGAGTATCGCAGGTGAATATGTCAAATTCCAAGGAAGAGTCCTCACAGCGACAGGGTTAGGCTCAACGATCACGCAAGCCTCAGACGTGGGGGATTTCCCGCTGTTATTAGCTTCCACAATTGTGATGTCGTTGCTAGTTGTGACAACTAATCGTTTAGTATGGCGACCACTGTATCGATTGGCTCAGGTCAAATATCAATTGATTGTTTAAAAAACAGAAGCTGAGAGAGGTGCAGCGATGTCTTAGGATGGTTGGTAATTCACGCCACCCATTCTAATCCTTTAGCTGATAAGCGAAAGCCCCGCGCTCTAACGGTACTCCGTTGAGCGACGGGATGTAAGCGTGTCCATCAAGGGGTTCGATGCCCCGTAGATGGACAATTATTTTTGCTTTCAGGGTCAATTTTTAAACTGCGTATTAATTCTCTCAATACCTCAGTCTTACCTCTGGCTGTGAAAGCACAATAAGCTTCAAGCAATTCAAGCTCTTTTTCTGGGAGTTGAAATGTAATTTTTTTCAATACATTTTACGGCTAAGGTATGGTATAATTATGGCATGATTACAGCATATAAATACAAATTACGCCCTAACAAAGCCCAAATCCATCAGTTTGATGAGTGGCTTAATTTGTTGCGTATGCAGTACAACTATAGGCTGGGAGAGAGATTTGATTGGTATGAGTCTACTCGTTGCTCTATTAATTCATGCTCTCTCGTATCATGTAGCATCGCTCCAATTCTTGAGCAGCCTGATTATTACTGGCAAAAGAAAGGTTTACTCAATACCAAAAAGCTGTTCCCTGAGTACAAAGAGATTCATTCTCAAGTGCTTCAAGATTGCATTGCTAGAGTTAAAAAGGCTTTTGATAGGTATATCAGCGCTGACAAAGCGGGTAGACGCTCTGGTAAGCCAAGATTTAAAGGTCGTGGTAGATATCACAGCTTTACCTATACTCAGATGCCACAGGATTGCATCAAAGGTAATCGGATCACCTTATCCAAGATTGGTGATGTCAAAATAATTTTGCATCGACCTATTCCCGATGGTTTCAAAATCAAAACTGCTCAGATTGTCAAGAATGCTGATGGCTGGTATGTAGTACTCACATTGCAAGATGCCACAGTGCCAATAATCAGCCTTGATATCAATCTTGATAATGCTGTTGGTATTGATATGGGACTCAAGGATTTCTTGATTACCAGTGACGGTGAAACTGTTCCAATCCCCCAGTTTGCTAGAAAAGCTGAGATTGATAAAAAGCTACGAAATAAATCTGTTTCTCGCAAAAAGAAAGGCAGTCATCGCAGGCGTAAAGCGGTTAAACGCCTTGGCTTACATCATCAAAAAATAGCAAGGCAACGCAAAGATTTTCATTACAAGTCGGCAAAGCAATTACTTGATAAGTACGATGTGATTGGTTTTGAAGATTTGAATGTTAAAGGTTTGGCTAGAACTAGGATGGCAAAATCGATCCTAGATGCTGGTTGGAGCGAATTTCTAGATATTCTGGTTTGCAAAGCTGCGAATGCTGGCAAGTTGGCTATAGCTGTGAGTCCAAACGGCACTACCCAAAATTGTTCTAATTGCGGTACTCGTGTCCTCAAAACCATTGCAGATCGTTGGCATAGTTGCCATGTTTGTGGTCTGGAATTGGATCGGGACGTGAATGCTGCAATTAATGTCAAAAACATTGCTGTCGGGCGGACAGTGATTAAAGCTCAGCGTGTAACCGAAGCAAAAGCTGGTGTTGCTGAGAAGCCCACCCTATACTCGTCCGCGAGTTAGGGCTGGGAGTCGTCACAAAGAAAGTGCATTTGCGATCGCAGATTGCTTACAAACTATCAGGATCTTCACCTAACTCCCTGAGTCGAGCCGTCAACCTGTCAGCTCTGAGCTTTTCAAATTCCGCACGTTGAGCCTTAACCCCTACATGTTGTTGCCGATTGCATATTGATCGCAAAACGTTTAGATCTTCCCTGCTATTTGGAGAAGTGTTACTTCCCAAACTAGTCTCGGTTGCACATAACGCGCAATTAATTCCCGCGCTTTATCGAGATGTTGCAGAACTGACTTCTTTCTTTGTTGTTCCCAAAAATAATTTTGCAAATAATCAATCAGCCATAACTGCAAATCTACATCGAGTTCCTTATTGATCTGTTTGGCGATCGCCATTGCACTTTTGGCATCTTGTGGAATTTGGCGGACTAAGTTTAATAACTCGACAGGAATGCTTTTGAAGCGATCAAAAGACTCGATCGCATTACCCGCAGATCCTTGAGCTAGCGCCACCACTTCGGGCGGAATATCGGTATGTCCTTCGCGGGTGAGGACTTCCTGCATTTGCGCTTGATTGAGCCGCGTGAAGGGAATACGTTGGCAGCGCGAAACTAAGGTGGGCAAAATCGAGCCAGCATCGGGAACTATCAAAATAATTGTCGCGTAAAGTGGCTCTTCGAGAGTTTTGAGCAAACTGTTGGCGGCGGACTCTGCCATCGATTGCGCTTCTTCGAGGATGACCACCGATCGCTGGCATTCTAGAGGCGATCGGCTGACAAATTCGCTAATTTCGCGTACTTGCTCGATTCTAATTTGAGGTAAGGCGCGGCGCTTTAGTCCTGCTGCGTCGGCTTCCTTTGCCGTCAGCATTTTGCCCTTATCTAAATAGGTCGGCTCCACCCAGAGCAAATCAGGATGATTGCGATCGCTTAACCGATTGGCTGATTTGCGATCGCCTAATAAAACCTCGGCAAACGCGGATGCAGTTTTGCTGCGCCCCACACCACTCGCACCCGCAAACAAATAAGCTGGCGCAATGCGATCGCGTTGAATAGCAGCTTTTAATAAGGCGATCGCTTGACCTTGACCAACGACGAGATCAAATGGTGAATTTGCCACTAGTCATTCCAGAGATGTTGTGATGATCTTGAGTCATGGGATCTTAGTCCCACAGGGTGACGGCGATCTCGATTGCCATTATCGAGATCATCAGCATTGCGCCGTCTTAGCCACCAACGGATCGCCTCATCGACGATTGCCGCAGGGTTATCGGATATTTCCCATAGCTCAGTCAATAACTCTGGTGCAATATTCACTTTATCGGTGAGATCGATCTCAGTCAGGTTTGCTTGATTTGCGATCGCATCTGGTGCAGATTCTAAAAGTTGATCACTGCGAGCGGTCAGTTTTGCTTCAAGGTTTATTTCATTATTAGCTAGGTTATTCACTGCATCTTTTGCGGTATCAGGTGAACTAGGGGCAATCGCAGCAGATTTAATTTCATTCAGATTGTCTTGAGTACTCACATTTTGCTTGTCTAAAGTTAGCTTGCGCCAAATTATTTTGCTCAAATTAATGATCGAAAACATGATTAGAATAAGTCCGAACTGAAATAGTCCAATAATCAAGAGCAGCTTTTCTTTTAGCCAAAATTCATACATAATTTCTGGGATCTACTTACTGATGGCTTTCCTGATTGATCCTAATCATTCCATTCGCCGCGAGGAGGCACTACAGGATTCATCGTCAGTGGACGGGAGCGATCGGCTTCTTTGATCGCCCGACGCTGCAACCATTGACGGATTGCGGTATCGATCGCCTGTTCAGGATCATTAGTGACTTCACCAAGCTCAGCAAGTAACGCAGGGTCAATGTCTATACTTTTTAGCACCTCATTAAATACTGCTTCATTAGCCGATTGGGTTATTTGCGGTACGTTGACTTTATCTTCTGGCATAAGGAATATTTAAATTAACTGGCACTATCCAGATTTTACCTAGATTTGTTACCTACTGAATGTACAGTGCGATCGCAATCTTGCTCAACCCTAAAATAAGAGGTAAGTAGCTAGGCGCAATTAAATATAAAACCCCAAAATCTGTACCGCCCGCGCAGCGGGCGGTACAGATTTTGGGTCTGGGTTTTTTAATTATGCCGAGGTATTTAGCAAAAAGCGCCGCCTCTACAAATATTGAAAGTATTGATTTGCAATACTTTCGACAAAAATATGGGTTTGGATGTCCAAAAATTCTGTATTCTGGACTAGCACCACCGACTTTATTTGTATCCATGTCTTCACTTCAGGTCACACGCGGCACTCGCGACATTCTCGCCCCCGAAATTTATTATTGGCAGCAGTTAGAGACAACTGCGCGTCAAATTCTTGCCCAAGCCGCCTATAACGAGATTCGTACTCCCCTTTTTGAAGCAACTGAGCTATTTGCACGCGGCATCGGTGAAGCCACAGATATTGTCGGTAAAGAAATGTACACATTTAGCGATCGCGGCGATCGCTCTCTGACTTTGCGCCCTGAAGGCACGGCTGGCGTAGCGCGATCGTATATTGAAAATAAATTATTTGCCCAAGGCGGCGTACAACGACTCTGGTACATGGGCGCAATGTTTCGCTACGAGCGTCCACAAGCAGGTCGCCAACGCCAATTTCATCAGTTAGGTGTCGAGGTAATCGGCAGTGCCGATCCGCGTGCTGATGCTGAGGCAATTGCGATCGCGAGTGACTTTTTGCAAGCAGTTGGTTTAAACGATTTAGTCGTAGATCTAAACTCAGTCGGCAGTGCCGAAGATCGGGTTGCTTATCGTCAGGCTTTGCTGGACTATTTCACGCCTTTTGCCGAAGAAATTGATCCTGATTCTCGCGATCGGCTGACTCGCAATCCTCTACGCATTCTCGATAGCAAAGACAATCGCACTCAAGAAATTTGCCAAGATGCGCCCAGTATTCTCGATTATCTAAGCCCTGAGTCGCAACAACATTTTGAGCAAGTCCAAAGCCTATTAACCGATCTCAATATTGCCTATCGGATTAATCCTCGGCTAGTGCGTGGCTTGGACTACTACACCCGTACCGCCTTTGAGATTCAATCTAATCTACTCGGCGCACAGTCAGCAGTATGTGGCGGCGGACGTTACGATCGCCTAATTTCGGAGTTAGGCGGTGCAGATGTACCTGCGGTCGGCTGGGCGATCGGCTTAGAGCGATTAGTAATCTTGATGCAACAGATTGCCGAACAAAAACAATCACAGGTGGATTTCTATATCATTTCCCGTGGCGAACAACCCGAAGCTAAGTCTCTATCCATTGCTCAACTCTTCCGTAAAGCAGGATTTACCGTAGAACTCGATCTCAGTGGTGCAAAGTTTGACAAGCAGTTCAAACGAGCTAGCAATGCCAATGCTAAAGCAGCCGTAGTGATCGGTGATAGCGAAATCGAAGCGGGACAGATTCAAATTAAATGGTTGGAATCAGGTGAACAAGAAGCTGTTGCGATCGCAGATCTCAGTGACAGTTTTGAGGCGTTGAGACAAAAGTTGTAACGTACAATCTTACAGCAGTCCAAACCCGCCACAAAAAAGGTCACAGGGCAAAGCCCCGCAATGGGTTTTATATTCTTGTTTGTGGCGGGTTTGAAAGCAAATTACTGTAGGTCAAGAACGCATACAGACATAGTTTACAAATTAATTTTTGCCAACTACAAAAGTGGAATCGATGCTTTGATTATATTTTGCACCGCTCTTGGTGGTTTGATTGATCACAATTCCATAGGCTGCATTGTAATCAGCTTTTAGCCAAGGTGAGCAATAACGACCAACGGGCAAAGTGTAAATATTGCTAGTAACTTTCGCTCCTTCACTTGGCTCTAGTTTCGGCGGAATTTTGAAAGTAACCTTACGCCGTTTGACATAATCACCAGCGACCACACCAGTCGCTGACTGCTTGCTGAAACATTCCACTTCGATTTGAGTATCTTTGAGAAGCTCGCGAATATTTCCGCGATCGCTAAGGATTAGCTGATTGTCAGTACCCACACCTGAAATCTTTTGCAATTGGAATGAACTGACGCGATCGGGATTAAACCCGCCTGTAATTTTCACCACTTGTAGATTGTCTTCAGGAATAACTTGATATTCCAATGTCCCTGGTAGTTGGTATTCGAGTTCGGCATTCTCATTGCGGATATTTACCTTTGCCCCAATTTCTACGCGATCAACTCCTAATGCTGTTGGTGTTTCTTGTGCAGCCCAATCAAATCGATAAAATAGTCGCGCCGTATCTTTCAAATACGTATATCTATCTGGTGCGTCAGAATTAGCACGGAGTAGCCCTGTCAAGCCACTTCTCTCAACCCAAATATTTTTGATGAGTCCCACTTTTTTTGCGATCGCAGTTCCCAATGGTGTGCGATCGCTGACAATCTCCGTAGGAATATCTAAACGCGGTATTAGTGTAATTTGTCCATAGTTACCTGTTTTTCCTTCAAGTCCATTACTACTTGTCCGACCAGCGCTTCCACTTTGACAAGAATAAGAGGAACTACTTGAGTATTCCTTTTTACTGCGATAGACCCAATTGCTATCATCACGGGGAGTCCTTGAAGAAGAGAAAGTGTTTTGTAAAATATTCCCCACAACATCACTTACAAATTCGCCGCCTGATGTTGAGCAAACTCTCGAATAGTTAGCATAATGTTGCCAAGCTGCATTTGGATCTTTTGCCGATCTGCGCTCAATTTCTGTATTACAGGTCGTAATCGTCCAAGAAGTTTCTTGGCAATCACAGCCCTTACCACTAGTAGCGCCGCGCCCATTGCGCCCCCCGTTTCCACCCGCATTCCGAATTTCTATCTGCTTGAGCGCAGTAATATCAGTATAAAAAATCGTAGCATTGCCACCATGCCCGCCTAGTCCACCATTACCACCGTTGCCACCACTACCACCAGATGCACCAATTAGAGAGAATTGAGTCCGACGAGGCTGCTCACAACTATTAGCCGATCGCCCTGCGGTTCCATCTTCAGCATCTTCACCAATCGTCCCTGTGAGATTATAGGCGGCAGGTTTACCATCACCGACAATTTTGAGATCTTGCCCATCGCGCCCATTGCGCCCATCTCGACCGCGATTGCCATCTTCCCCGCTTTGTCCAAAAGTATTTTGCGCGATCGCAGATAAGCTAACTAAAGGTAAGGTCAAAATTGCGATCGGTAAAGCATGAATCAAAAATTTGGATGATTGGGGTTTCCACATATATGAGGTAAAAGGATAAGCCTAGTTAAATTATTTATTCTGTTGACATCTTTATCGCAAGAGGAGTTCCAGCGAGATATAGCTATGCCAAATCGCACAGGTAAACATAGAGCCTGAATCCCCTCTTATCCAAAAGATAAAGGCGACGCATTGCGTCGCCTTTATCTTTTCTAGCTGGCTAAATATTCCTGCATCCTCGCTTTGCGCTTACGCAGATAATCCATCGCTTGACGCTCTAATTGTCTTACTTGCTCACGGCTAAGATCCATGCGCTTGCTGATACTAGCTAACGACATTTCCTGCCCATCCTCAAGTCCGTAGCGCAAAATCATCACTTGACGTTGCTTTTCGGGTAACTCTTTGAGCAAGCTTTGTAGATCTGTACGCAGAGACTCGCGCTCTACATAGTTGTCAGGCGAACGCCCTGTATCTTCTAAGAGTTCGGCAAGCTCCGTATCTTGGTTATCACCAATGCGTAAGTCAAGGGAAATTGGCTGACGCGATAGGGATAAACATTCACGAACTTGATCAGTCTTGATGTTTAGCTCATAGGCAATTTCGGCTACCGTAGCCACGCGACCAAGATCTTGCGAAAGTTGACGCTGGGCTTTTTTGATTTTGTTGAGCTTTTCAGTGATGTGAACTGGTAAGCGAATCGTGCGTGCTTGTTGGGCGATCGCTCTGGTGATCGCTTGACGAATCCACCAATAGGCATAAGTTGAAAACTTAAATCCTTTGGTAGGGTCAAACTTATCTACTGCCCGCTCTAATCCTAGAGTTCCTTCCTGTACTAAATCTAAAAGCTCTAGGTTTCTTTTCTGATATTTCTTCGCGACAGAGACGACTAAGCGCAGGTTAGCCTCGATCATTTTGCGTTTAGCGCGTGTGCCAACCCGAATAAGGCTACGCAAAATCTCTCGCTCCATACCAGCAGCTTCAGCCCACTCTTGCTCAGTTGGTAGGCGATCGCTATTTTGAGCGATATTTTCTTGGACTTCAAACAGCGCCATCATCTGTTGTACTTGCTTTCCATAGATAATCTCCTCTTCATTACTGAGTAGAGGGATTCTGCCGATTTCATGCAAGTACGTGCGAACCATGTCAGCGGACAGACCGACCTGCTTGTTAGCTTGCCTATCCACTGTTTTTGGTGTGGGTTGGGTCAATGGTTCTTCAGACATATCGCTCCTCAATTTTTTTAAACTAAGCGTTTTTTAAGAGTGCTTCTCCAAGCTCAGAAGCCTGAGACTAAAGAAGACCAGATAACTTTTTTAATAACTTTAAAATCAAGATTTAATAGCCTCACAGCTTAAAATCATAATCTTTAATTTTTGTAAAGTTGATCTACTAATGTGTGATTTGCTCCGAAGTTGATTTGTATAATACATGATCAACCTTTTTATCTCTTATGTCTTGAGTAACATATTATTACAAACCAACTAGAAAAGTCAAAGGACGGCTATCACTATCTCTCTAAAGATTCGGCTGGAATTTGACTAGGTATTTACACTCATTAATTTGTGTTTGTAGATATTGAGATTGCTCGCATGTTGTTACTAATGCAACTAGAAAGCCCTAATACTAGAAGCTAGTCTCAAACTATGAAATGCGCTCTCAAATGTGATCTCAAAATTAAACGTTAATAAAGTTACGTATGCAACCACCGATTTAGATTTAGGGCATTCCCAAAAATACGATTAATTCACAATTGCTTTGATAAATTGTGCGGATATAGAAGTTTAGATAAAGAAAAATGAAGCCTTGATCGCACAACCTAAGATCGTTATTGGGAATTCGTACAGATGTTTTCAGCAATATTGACTGCCAAGCTGAGAAAGTAAAAGACGAAAGTAAAAAACTAGAGGTTCCCAATACCGATGTTTTCAGGGTTAACTGTTAATTTTTACTGAAGAGGAAATAACATACTCCCTTCCCACCCAAAGAACAGGCATTATAGAGTGAATAATCAGGGTTG
>JAYUSC010000743.1:0-2507 GCA_043755885.1 Pseudanabaena sp.
ATTGTCGATGAAGCAAATGATTCGTTCCATATGAATATGGACATGTTCCGTGAGCTAGAAGGTAACTGGTTTGTGGCTCTCACTAAGTTCGGCTGGAACTCGCTGCTTACCAAGATCAAGGGTGAGCCAAAAGAGAATAATTCGACTCGTCGCGAATCTAAAGTGGCAAGCTAAAAAAAAGCAAAGCGCCCACTACGTGGGCGCTTTGCTTTTTTTTAGCTAGCCGCTTTAGATTCGCGACGAGCCGAATTATTCTCTTTTGGCTCACCCTTGATCTTGGTAAGTAGTGAATTCCAACCGAACTTAGTTAGAGCCACAAACCAGTTACCTTCTAGCTCACGGAACATCGCCATATTCATATGGAACGAATCATTTGCTTCATCGACAATGCGCTCAGCCGTAGCCGCATCTACAGGCAAGGTGTCAAGAGCTTCACGATAGCGCTTTTTAAATTCGCCATGATTACGAATATCGTCAAATTCGTAGAACGCAGTCCCATGATCATCCTGTAAACCCATCGCCTCTTTCGCGATTTTCTTCAAGATCTGACCACCCGAAAGATCGCCCATGTAGCGAGTGTAAGCATGAGCAACTAGCAACACAGGATCATTAGCCGAAATCTCGCGGATACGTGCCAGATATTTTTCACAGGCTGGGGTCGGCTTAAATTCTTCGCGCCAATTGGAGCCGAAATAAAACAACATATCGAGTTCTAAACTCTTTTCGCGCCATAGTTCGCGGTAATAGAGCTTACTAAGCACTGGATCATTTTTGTGAACTTCAAACTCAGCTTCGATCGCTTTATAAACAAAATAAAGGTTCCCGACAAGTCTGCTATAAGATGTCTTGTCAACTACACCTTTTAAAAAGCATTTGATAAAATCGGTACTCTCCGCCGCCGAGTGAGATTTTTGTGTACCTACACGCAAAAGCGTCGCTAAACCTTGACTCATGAGTTCTCCTAAAAAATTTTAAATAAAAATATAAGCTGAGATAAATTAATCTAGATAATTGCAGGTAAACCAAAAAACTGCGATCGCGGCTAGAGCTTTAAAATCAACAGCATTTGACACGAGTTTCAATTATATAAGCCAAGCCATAGAAAAATTTCTAGTCTGTAACAAATTTTCATCTACCATCTCTCCCATATAATGTATCTAGGATCTCCTAATTTGTGTCAGCAAGAATTCTTGCAGGACAAGGGGCTTAAGCCCCTTGTTGATAAGTCACGACTTAGAATTTAGTCAAGCCAGCTTGAAGAGGTAATAAATTTTGGTTTTAAGCGGATACGAATACTTACTGGTATTCATCATTGTTTGTATGCTGGTTCCCGTATCGGGGCTAGCTCTATCTGCTCTGTTAAGCCCAAAACAGTCAGGAGCCGCAGGTCGTACCACCTACGAATCAGGCTGTGAACCCATTGGGGGAGCTTGGATACAGTTTAATATTCGTTATTATATGTTCGCGCTTGCCTTCGTTATTTTTGACGTAGAAACGGTATTTTTATACCCTTGGGCAGTCGCATTTAGTAAATTGGGATTGCTTGCTTTTGTCGAAGCACTCATTTTTATTAGCATTCTTGTATTAGGTCTAGTCTACGCTTGGAGAAAAGGAGCCTTAGAATGGTCATGAAATCCGAAAACGTGGGTTTGGACTTTAGCATCGAAGAACAAACTCAACGCCTCATCAATCCCGTGGCAACACCCCAAGTCACCCAAGACTTGTCGAATAATGTCGTTTTGACAACTCTCAATGACCTCTATAACTGGTCGAGAATGTCTAGCCTCTGGCCAATGCTCTACGGCACTAGCTGTTGCTTCATTGAGTTTGCAGCGATGATTGGCTCCAGATTTGACTTCGATCGCTTTGGTTTGCTGCCCCGCTCTAGCCCTCGCCAAGCTGATCTGATCATCACCGCAGGCACAGTCACGATGAAAATGGCTCCAGCGTTAGTGCGTCTCTATGAACAGATGCAAGAACCGAAATATGTGATTGCCATGGGCGCTTGCACGATTACGGGCGGCATGTTTAGCACCGATTCTTACACCACAGTTCGCGGTGTTGACAAGCTGATCCCTGTGGACGTGTATATCCCCGGTTGCCCTCCTCGCCCTGAAGCAATCATGGACGCGATTATCAAATTGCGGAAAAAGATCGGCACTGAAGGTTTCAAAGAAAGAGCAAATCTGAATCGTACCCATCGCTATTATGCGATTAAGCATGAAATGAAGGTCGTCAGTCCAATCCTGACTGGACAATACCTAGAAATGCCTAGCCGTATGTCTCCACCCAAGGAATTGATCGCATCTGGGATTCCATTACCCGCTTTGCAAATGGCTCAAAAGGAGGTCGAAACCGTTGGCAGATAATCAAGAAAATCAAGAATCAGCCTTGGCGACAACTGAAGTCACTGCGCCAGTTTCGCAATGGTTAACTAGCAATGGCTTTGAGCATGAGTTTTTGGGCTTAGATAAGCAAGGCGTACCAATCCTAAAAATCGATCGTGA
>JAYUSC010000744.1:0-2506 GCA_043755885.1 Pseudanabaena sp.
AAGTCAGGTCGTGTAGTTTATGCAGGTGGCGATGATTTTTTTGGTGTGATGTATAGCCAGCAAAAAGGAGTGAAGCTTAAAGGTGCTGATGCTATTGACTGGCTAATCAGACTTCGCGAAGATTGGCGCGGAGAAGATAAGACCTCTGAACAACTGGGCATCAAGCTTAGTTTAGGTTTTGTCTGGGCGGGGCATAGTGTGCCGCAGCGAGATGTGTTACAGCATTGTCGTGAAGCTGAGAAACGGGCTAAGAGTTTGGGGCGCGATCGCGTGACGATTCGAGTTGTGTTTAACAATGGGCAGTTTGTGCAGTGGACTACGCCTTGGGAATGTTTGAAATGGCTGAAGGAGTATTGCGATCGCAATGACAATATTGGCAAAGATGCGAATTGGAGTCATGTTTATGGTGATTTGGCACAGCTTAAAGCGCGTCATGCGATACCTCCTGCAAATGCTGATAATCCTGATGATCGGATCGCGATCGAACTTCTAGTAATGTACTTTGGTGAAGACAAAAGAGAATTTTTTGCTACTCATGAGATGCGATCGCACCTTACAGGGTCTGACGATAATAAATCAGTAATTGAGTGGATTGAAAGTATGATTCAAATAGGATGGCAACTATCATGTTCAAATTCTTAATTGTGATTCGTCCGTTGGGATTTCTATATGGCAGTGCAGGGGCTTTCCTTTCACCTGAAAACCTAGTTGGTCTGTCTGGCACAAAATTCCCACCTGATGCAGCAACTCTCTCAGGTTTGATACTTGGTACAAATCAAGAAAAAGAGTTCACCGATCATCAGCAACTCAAAGCAAATCTCACAGTCGCGGGAGCTTTTTGGGCGCAAGATCATGATCCTGAAAACTTTTTTGTAGCGATTCCGCGATCGCTCACTATCGGTAAAGATGAATGTGCTGAGTGGGAAATAAAAGATCGTAAATGGCATCGTGAAGTAGAAAATATAAAAGCTGATTATTCATGGCAAAGTATCAACTATTGGAATGATCCAATTGGAGAGATTCATAAGCATGGTGTTCCTGACAAACTTCCTTGGAAATTTAATCCAATTCTTCACCCAACCCTAGAAGACGATCAGCGTCATGTGCGTATTCCTAAAGATGAGGGCGATCGCGGTAGCCTATTTTTAGAAAATGCAGTCCAGATGCGTGAAGATAGCTGTTTGGTTTATCTCTCAACGCATGAACTGCCTGACGGCTGGTATCGATTTGGCGGTGAAAATCATATGGTCGAAATCGAGAGTTTAAAACTTGACTCGAATATTTCAGATTTGTTTAAGCAGCCAATCACAAAAAGTTTTGCGCTCATTTCTCCTGCCGTGTGGGGAACCAATAACCTCTCACAGCGATATCCTCCAGCTTTCAAAGATGGTGATAAACCTCCTAAAATGTTGTGCGATCGCCCTGTCCCATTTCGCTATCGCATCGGTGGCAAACTGGGCATTGGTCGCTATGCCGTACCCGCAGGGACAGTTTATGTACTCAAGCATGACCTGAATAAAACATGGTGGGACTTTCCTAATGAGTGGTTTCCGCAAAGCAAAGGGCAAGTATCATCAGACAAAAACACATTACTCAAGCAACTTGGTTGTGGATTGTGTTTACCTATTAAAATCAACGGAGTGGACTAATGTATAAAAAAGCTTACGGTATCATCGAAACTCTTGCGCCTCTGCACGTTGGCGCAGCAGCAGGTGAAGAGTCAGGCAATCTCAATCTCATTTTTCGGGATCAATTCACGCAGACCGGGATCATCCCAGGGAGTTCGATTCGTGGACGCTTTCGGGCGGATATGCGACAAGACAAACGAGAAAATCCCGAACGTTACAACTACTGGTACGGACAAGAAGCAGACAAAAAAGATGAAGAAGGTAATCGCATTGAGACAAAGGAAGCGCTGATCAAGTTTGAGTATGCTTCGATTGTATGGTTGCCAGTTTACTGCCCAAATCAGCCTGTGGTGTGGGTATCCTGCCCTACATTGCTCAATCGTTATTGTCGGATTACGGGTAAAGATAGACCTAAAGATGATTTTCAACCATACAAATATTCTGGCAATATCCCTAACGAAAAGCTTTTCTTTAATCTTGGATTTTTGTCACTTAAGGGTGGTGAAGATCAAGGTTTAAAAGCTTATTTGCCTGAAGCTGTTACTGACAAACGGCAATATCCTCTAGTTGTGGTTGATGACAATGACATGGCAATGATTCACGATATGGCTCTATATCGTCAGAGTCGAGTGGCGCTGGAAGACAAACAAAAGAAAGCAAAAAAAGGAGCGTTTTTTAATTTAGAAGCGCTCCCAGAAGGAACAGTTCTCGCTTTCCCATTGGCAATGCGCGAGGTGAATGAAGACAACGGAGTTACTTGGGAAAGTTATCGTAACGATGCTGGTTCTAAACTAGTTTGTGTTTGATAAAATAGAAGAAGAGGACGAGTTGAGAGAAAAAGTCCCATGGAAAAACGTAAAGCCCGAACGACATCAGGA
>JAYUSC010000745.1:0-5798 GCA_043755885.1 Pseudanabaena sp.
GATGTCGTTCGGGCTTTACGTTTTTCCATGGGACTTTTTCTCTCAACTCGTCCTCTTCTTCTATTTTATCAAACACAAACTAGTTTAGAACCAGAAATAATTGTAGGAATTGCGATCGCAACAATATTAAACCTACTGAGCCACCTAAAAAAATCGTATTTAACGACTCCTACCATATATTTGTATTTTTCATGAAAAATACGAATATATTAGGGTCGTCCCCTGCTAACTTATATTGACTAAGCATATTTACTTGCGATCGCCATAAAATGATCGCATATCCTTGTATAGTCCTGTAAACCTTTGCAACTTTTTGCCGCGTCTCTTGGCTTTACTAAAATATAGTAAAGAGAATTAACATAATTGATTGTCTAGCAATCAGACACTTTTTTGAATGCGTAGCTTTGTCTCTTATAGAATGAGAGCATAGCTTTTAAAAATTAGGGTTTATCCCAAAAGGAGAGCAAAACATGGCTCTAGAGCCTTGCACGGAAGTACCTGTCAAAATTACTGCTGATATTCCCGTACTTAAGGAACGGGGACAGAGAGAGGTGTTTTGTGGCTTAACAGGGATCGTTTGGCTACATCGCAAAATGCAGGATGCTTTTTTTCTGGTAGTCGGTTCGCGTACCTGCGCCCATTTGATCCAATCAGCCGCAGGTGTAATGATTTTCGCTGAGCCAAGATTTGGCACAGCAATCCTCGGCGAACGAGATCTCGCTGGATTGGCGGATGCCAATGAAGAACTCGATCGCGTTGTCGATCAGTTACTTGAACGTCGCCCTGATATTGGTACGCTATTTTTAGTGGGATCATGTCCCTCTGAAGTCATCAAGCTTGATCTTGCCAAAGCTGCTGAGCGACTCACGCAGCGTTTTTTCCCAAAAGTTCGGATTCTTAATTATTCTGGCAGTGGTATTGAAACCACATTTACTCAAGGTGAAGATGCCTGTCTGGGTTCGATGGTTCCAGTATTACCACGCAGCGACGAAGCTGGCTTGATGATCGTTGGGAGTCTGGCGGATGTCGTCGAAGATCAATTTCGCCGACTATTTGACAAAATGGGTATTGGTCCCGTTTATTTCTTCCCACCACGCCGCGCCGCCAATCTGCCACCTGTGGGTAAAGGCACAAAATTATTGCTTGCCCAGCCATTTTTAAGCGATACAGTGCGATCGCTAATTGCCCGTGGTGCGACATTGTTGCCATCACCTTATCCCTTGGGGATCGAAGGGACAACTGCATGGCTAAAAACGGCGGCTGATGCATGGAATGTGGATAGCAAGGTTTTTGAAGATGCGATCGCAACTCCTGTTAAGCGCTCCACCATCGCTTTAGAACGCTACCAACAGGCTTTGACGGGTCGTAAAGTATTTTTATTCCCCGACTCACAGCTAGAAATTCCTTTAGCGCGTTTTCTGTCTAGAGAATGTGGCATGGAGCTAGTCGAGGTGGGAATGCCCTATATTGACCGTCTCTTGATGGATACTGAGATAGCCCTATTACCTGCGGGAACGCTGATTTCAGAAGGTCAAGATGTGGATAAGCAGCTAGATCGTTGTCGTGAAGCTCGTCCAGATATTACAGTCTGTGGGCTAGGGCTTGCCAACCCACTCGAAGCTGAAGGAATGGCAACCAAATGGTCAATCGAATTAGTGTTTTCACCGATTCAAGGTTACGACCAAGCCGCCGATCTTGCGGAATTATTTGCCCGTCCGCTGGAGCGACGCAGAAGATTAATGGTGTGATTTAGTAGAGCGCTTCGCGCTCTACTAAATCTGCTCTTGTAACTTAAACTCATCAATGTAACTTATGGAATTAACTCTCTGGACTTACGAAGGCCCTCCCCATGTTGGAGCGATGCGAATTGCCACAGCAATGGAAGGTGTACATTATGTGCTTCATGCACCTCAGGGCGATACTTACGCTGACTTGCTATTTACAATGATCGAGCGTCGCGATCGCAGACCGCCTGTAACTTACACCACCTTTCAAGCTCGCGATCTCGGTGGAGACACCGCTGAAATGGTGAAGACTTCGGTACGCGAAGCCTATGACCGATTTAAGCCTCAAGTGATGCTCGTGGGCGAAAGCTGCACGGCTGAGTTAATCCAAGATCAGCCAGGGGGCTTAGCCAAGAGCATGGGACTGCCGATCCCCGTGGTGAGCTTAGATCTGCCTGCTTATTCCAAAAAAGAAAATTGGGGTGCAAGCGAAACTCTATATCACCTAGTGCGGACGCTCCTATTACCAGTCGTTCCTGCGCCAAATACGCCTAGACCTCAGCGCGATCGCAATATTCGTCCGAAAGCCAACATCATTGGACCAACTGCATTAGGCTTCCGATGTCGTGATGATATTCGCGAAGTAATGAAGTTATTGGCAGAGATTGGTGTCGATGTGAATGTGGTTGCACCGATGGGATCGACACCCGATGACTTGCTGCGGATACCTGACGCAGATTTTAATATTTGTCTTTATCCTGAAATTGCGCTGACAACTTGTACTTGGCTCAGTCGTAGCTTTGGGCAGCCAATCGTTAAAACCGTGCCGATTGGTGTGGGCGCGACTCGTGACTTTATTGCCGAAATTGGCAAAGTTGCTGATATCGATGTCAGTCAAGCTCTAGCGCGATCGCAAGCCGATACTCTTGGTAACTGGGATGCAGCGCGGATATCCTCGTCGGCTGAAGCTGCCGCTTCGAGACTGCCTTGGTATTCCAAATCAGTTGACTCCACCTATCTCACAGGCAAGCGCGTTTTCATCTTCGGTGATGCGACGCATGTACTAGCCGCAGCGCGGATGGCAACTGAAGAATTAGGCTTTACCCTCGTGGGTATTGGAACCTATAGCCGCGAATTTGCAAGGGAAGTGCGCGAAGTTGCCAAAAAGCATGGCATTGAAGCCGTGATTAGTGATGACTATCTAGCAGTGGAAGCCAAAATTGCTGAAGCCGCTCCAGAACTAGTGCTTGGCACTCAGATGGAACGACATATTGCCAAACGCTTGGGTATGCCTTGCGCGGTAATTTCTGCACCAATCCATGTTCAAGATGTGCCTGCACGTTACTCACCCCAAATGGGCTGGGAAGGTGCAAATGTGATTTTTGATAGCTGGATCCATCCTTTGATGATGGGGCTAGAAGAGCATTTGATTGGCATGTTCAAAGAAGACTTCGAGTTTGCAGAAGGACATATGAGCCATCTGCATACTGCGCCATCCACGGAAGCTCGCCGCGAATCTGTCTCGACTGATCATGCGACTGGCACTAGTGCGATCGCCTCAACAGGTGGTTCTTCTAATCAGGCTGTTCTGATTGCTGTTGATGTCGCTGTTGCAGGGCTAACTTGGAGTGCTGATGGTGAAGCTGAGTTAAAGAAGATTCCCTTCTTTGTGCGCGGCAAAATCAAACGCAATACTGAGAAATTTGCGCTTGATCGCGGGATCACCTCGATTACCGTAGACACGCTTTACGATGCAAAAGCACAGATTGGTCAATAACAAACCATCTGGGCGCTTTGCGCCCAAATGAATGCAAACAGATAAGATTTTATTTACTTAGGAGTTTATTTTGGCAGTTTTAACCGCGCATCCACCATCAGTTACTAAATGTGAAGACGGCGAAGGCAGTGTTCAGGTACATCAAGAACCTGACATGGTAATTGAAGGAGCTTTAGTAATCGCCGTCTATGGAAAAGGTGGCATCGGCAAATCCACCACTTCATCGAATCTGTCGGCAGCATTCTCTCATCTTGGTAAGCGCGTACTTCAGATCGGTTGCGATCCCAAGCATGATAGTACCTTCACACTCACCAAGAAAATGGTTCCCACGGTGATCGATATTCTCGAAACCGTTGATTTCCATTCTGAAGAACTGAAGCCAGAAGATTTCATGTTTGAAGGCTACAACGGCGTGATGTGTATCGAAGCTGGTGGTCCACCCGCAGGCACAGGTTGCGGCGGCTATGTCACAGGTCAAACCGTTAAACTTCTAAAGGAACACCATTTACTCGAAGATACCGATGTCGTGATTTTTGACGTATTGGGCGATGTGGTCTGCGGTGGATTTGCTGCGCCATTGCAACATGCTCATTATTGCTTGATCGTCACCGCCAATGACTTTGACTCGATCTTCGCGATGAACCGCATCGTTGCCGCCATCCAATCGAAAGCGAAAAACTATCGCGTTCGTCTCGGTGGTATCATCGCCAACCGTAGCGAAGGAACCGATCAAATCGACAAGTTTAACGATCGCGTTGGCTTAAAAACCTTGGCGCATTTCCGCACCGTCGATGCTATTCGTCGTAGCCGCTTGAAGAAATGTACTGTGTTTGAAATGGAGCCAGATCCTGAAGTTTTAGAAGTACAGCAAGAATATCTCAAGCTTGCCAAAGGTATGCTGGAAAATGCCACACCTTTGTACGCTCAACCACTGAAGGATCGCGAAATTTTCGACCTACTTGGTTTTGACTAATCATCAAAAAAGCCCTCGCTGAGCGAGGGCTTTTTTGTTTTGAAATCTAGTTATATAAATCAGTAAGAGTCTTTACGATGGCTTACGCTTAGAACTAATACAATTAATTCTCTATCCTTAACTTCGTAGATGATGCGATAATCTCCAACTCTCACCCGATAAGTTTTTTCGTATCCTTTGAGTTTTTTGACTCCACTAGGACGCGGATCTTCAGCAATCTGTTTCAAAACAGAAATAACTTTAGCACGTTCAGTTTGGATTAAGTTTTCTAATTGTTTTTGGACTGGTTTAGGAACAACAACTGTATACTTCATGATTGAGATTTCTCATATTCATCAAGAGTGAGATATTCGCCTGAATAATAAGCAGTTTTAGATGCGGTGATGTTTTCTTGCTCTTCTAGTGAGACTTCCTCTGTATGTCGAATTTTGATGAACAGTAAAAAATCAAGCACTTCATCTAAAAGTATCTCTGGAAAATGGTTGATCTCGTTAATCAATTGCTCTTTGACGGTCATTATGCCTACTCCCTTAACTCTAGTTTTTTAATCACTTCTGAGGGAAGATCTAAGATATCTGCAATTTCTTCATCACTTAAACCACGCTGCCGTAACTTTTTGACTGTGATTTTGACATTAATCAAGGTAGCACTAAAATTAGAATCCTCTAACTGACTTTTGTTGGTGCTATTTTCAGTGCGATCGGAACCGAAATCTATATAGCCGATGATATGACTGTTAATACTTCTATCCCCTAGAGACAAATTTATGTTGCCTTGTCGTTCTAACACTGACTCAAGATTACCTTTATGAATAGTTTCATTAAAAGTGTTAGACATCATTTGCAGAAGCTCATAGCTAACATCTCTAACATGACCTTCACTAAGATTATAGGAAGCTGCAATATCAGAATATTTTTGACGCTCTAAGACCCCTTTAATAATCTTGCGTTGCAAATCATTAAGGTTTTTTCCCGACTTAGCATACATAGATTTGTCAACAAATTCCAGCAATTCACCAATATCCATGTTTAGAAAAGTCATATAAGCCTTTTTATAATAACCGATCTTTTCCGCTTTACGATTTTGCAAAAGTCAGATAGCTTAATACTATGGGGCGGCTAAACAGAGATTTGAAGTCTCGGTGAGCGTTCTGCAAGTTATATAAGTGGTGAGATACCATAATGTCAAAACGGGCTTTTTTAGCAACCGTAGTTTTAATGTGGTTTACGATGGCAACAGCGTCAATAATTGGTAATGATGCTGCAATGTCTGAGCCAGTATTAATTGATCCTACCTCACGATACTACGGTGAGATCAACAATTA
>JAYUSC010000746.1:0-2505 GCA_043755885.1 Pseudanabaena sp.
CGGCGCTTCGCGCCGCCTCTATCTTTCTGGTTTTTAGGTATAATTCATTCAAAGCGATCAGCCCAGAGGAAAAATCATGACTCAAGATGACTTTCAAAAACAAGTCCTAGATCGATTTGACAAGATCGATGATCGATTGGACAAGATTGATGTTGATGTGGAGCAAATCTCAAAAGACAACGAAAAGTTTAGCGATCGCTTTGCTAACTATCAACAAGCCACGCAGTCATTAGTTAGCCTCGCTTTTGGTTTAATCGCCTCTGCGACCGTGATCACAGTCGTCTCCGCTGTCTTCAAACGTTAAGATCCTCTAGAATGGAATAACTCTAATATTTTTAGTCTGTTCTTCAAATTTTTTTCAAAGCTAATGCCAAGTCCGACCCATTTACCCGCAGCCATCGATCGCCTTGTCCAGCGATTTCAAAGGCTTACTGATCCCAAACAACGTTACGAGCAATTGATTTTGTACGGGAAGAAGCTAGCAGCATTTCCTGAAGCGCTTAAAACACCTGAAAACAAAGTGATGGGATGTGTCTCGCAGGTGTTTGTAGTAGCAGAGTTAGATGAGAGTGAACGAGTTGTATTCGCTGGTGACTCGGATGCTTTGATTAGCAAAGGTTTTGTCGGTTTATTAGCACTATGTATGGGTGGTTTGACTCAAAAAGAGATTGAGTTGCTCACGCCTGATTTTATCAAGGACACAGGTTTGGTAGCTAGCCTTACGCCTTCAAGAGCCAATGGTTTTTATAACGTATTTAAGAAAATGCAACAACAAGCGATCGCAATTGAATTACCCAGCGTTCGTTAGAAAGCTAAACAACAAAGAAAGCCTCGCATCGCGAGGCTTTCTTTGTTGTTTAGCTCATTTCTAGTAAAGAATCTCGCATCTTAGAAATAAGTCGGACTCACCCCCCCTTTAAGTCCCCCTTGCAAAGGGGGAAAACTAGAAATCTTGTTCCCTCCCCTTTGCAAGGGGAGGGCTAGGGTGGGGTTAATTTTAAGGCGGAAATCACCTTAAACGGTCGCCAGAATTGGGCTAGTCGTCGAAACCATCGCCGCGAGAACTTGACTCGGCGAAACGATAAAAGGCAAACGATGGATATCAGAATTGAGCTGACAAGCTATTTCCGCAATCTGTTCTAACTCTGAGAGCGTAACTTGACTTAAACCTAGATCCGCAAGGGAGGTCGGCAAGCCAATCTCTTGATAAAACTTGAGCAATTGATGTCGTGATGAAGCAGCTAGTTGATTGCCTTGAAATTCTTCTAAACGCAGTTGAACCAGAATTCCATAAGCAACTTTCTCACCATGCAGCGTACCGTGAGTGTGATCAGAATGCGTCAGAGCATTGTGAATAGCGTGAGCAGCCACCGTGCGACAGCTTGCGCCACCGATCCCACCGATCGCACCCGCTAAACAGACTGTGGCATCGACAACTTCCCTCCATACGGGGCTATTGGGATTTGCGATCGCATCCGCCGATTTTTGAAACAAAATATCGCGCAAGATTCTCGCTTCTTGGACAGCCGCAATCACCATCGTTTTATCGCTGCGACCACTGCTAACAGAGGACTCGTACCACTTTGCGATCGCATCCCCAATTCCCGAAACTAGTGTCCGTTTAGGAGCGCTAGCAATTACGTCATAATCCACAAACATCAACTCAGGACAACGATCGAGTGTCACGTCATAGCTGAACGCGCCATCAGCATCATAGACATTGCTTAGAGCCGTCCAGGCCGCGCAGGTTGCGCCTGTCGTGGGAACTGTGGCGATCGCTAACTTGCTCTGATGCGCGATTAGTTTGGCAGTATCTAAAACCTTGCCGCCGCCAATACCCACGATGACATGAGGTTTTTCTTGTTGAACGATTTGGCGCAACATCGCCAGATTTTTGTCACTGCAATCTGCGATCGCAGGCGCGTTAATAATTTCTAGGTCAGTATTGCTCAAATAACTGGCGGTGACTTGATGTGAAGTCTTCCCAGCAATTAGGAGAGCCTTATTTCCATAGCGTGATAAATATTGTGGGAGTTGCGATAAAATCCCGTTTCCCCGTAGGAGTTGTGCTGGTGCGATCGCTAAGATCGGCAATGCTTCCACCGTGAGTGTGTCTGACATTTAGGTTAAGACATGGTAAACATAAAACCTATTCTATCTCTTTGCTTCTAAATCTGCCAGTTGTGATACGCCTCAAGACTTTCTCAATAGCCTAGCCGCATTACGAACAGCAATGGTTTACAGCGCTCAGGGCTATAACCATTAAACTCAACTGCTTGCTAAGTAGCTCATCATAAAAACCAGAGTTCAAAGGTTCTGATTCGCCCGCTTCGCGGGCGAATCAGCTTCTTTGGATTCTGGTTTTTATTATGCCAAGGTACTTAGAGTATTTATTCCTAACTTGTAACAAAGGGGAAATTCAATGTCCGTAATTGTTAAGAGTACGTTCACTCAAATTAGACAAACTGCGATCGCATTTCTTCTAATGCAACCCTTTGTGATGAG
>JAYUSC010000747.1:0-5790 GCA_043755885.1 Pseudanabaena sp.
TATGTACCACAAGGGCGCGAAATCATGCCGCGTATGACTGTTAGAGAAAATCTGTTGCTTGGTTTGGAGTCTCACCCCGTCAGTCCTGCGGTAAGACAAAATCTTTTAGATATGGTTTTCGATCTTTTTCCTGTGCTGAAATCGATGCTCAATCGCATGGGCGGCGACCTGAGCGGCGGGCAACAGCAACAACTTGCGATCGCAAGAGCCTTAATGGGACAGCCAAGGTTATTAATTCTCGATGAACCGACCGAAGGAATTCAGCCATCAATTATTTTAGAGATTGAATCAGCAGTTAAAGATATTGTGGCAACCACAGGGATCTCAATCTTGCTAGTGGAGCAGCATTTGCATTTTGTGCGCCAAGCTGATTGGTACTATGCTATGCAAAAAGGCGGTATTGTTGCTTCTGGAAAAACCTCGGAACTCAGCAACGAAGTCATTCAAAAATTCTTAGCAGTTTAGGAATGAAAATTTATTAAAACCAAAAAATGTTTGGTCGGGCGAAGCCCGACCAAACATTTTTTGGCAGCCTGTGCTTTTCGTTGTTTGCTAAAATTAACCTACCTAAGATGTGAGCAGAAATATCATGCAAGCAACTGTAATTGATGTAGAAATAGCCCAAGAGCTTGAGCCACAAATTCGTCTTTGGTCGATCTCAGACTATCACCAAATGATTGAGGCTGGGATTTTGGATGAAGACGATCGCGTAGAACTGTTGGAAGGAAAAATTGTTTGTATGAGTCCACAAAGACCATTTCATGCCGCAAGTGTGCAGCGTAGTAGCAATCATCTTTACGAAATGTTGAGAGGTAAAGCTTATATTCGGATACAGCTACCCGTGATCTTAGGCGATGACTCTGAGCCAGAGCCAGATGTTGCGGTTGTCAGATTTGATCAGAGCGAATATTCGTTTAGGCATCCTGAAGCAGCCGATATTTACTTATTAATCGAAGTTGCCGATTCAACTATTGCTAAAGATCGCAAGCAAAAAGCCCGCATCTATGCCAAAAATCGAGTTTTAGAATATTGGATTCTTGATGTGCAAAGGCGACAAGTTTATGTTTTTCGTCAGCCTGAGGATGGAAACTATCGCGAACAACTTGTTTTGAGTAGCAGTGATAGCATTGCTATGCAATCTTTTCCTGATGTTGCGATCGCATTAGATGCGATGTTTCCAATTATTTATGAGTAAATCATGGACAGGAGAATTAGAAATAGAATTTGGCAAACGGCATCAGCAAACTGTATTAACCCGAAGTTATGCTGTAGCACCATGGAAAATTCAGCGATCGCTATATCCCGAAGGTGAAGAAATTTGTCATTGCATTTTATTGCATACCGCAGGTGGTTTCGTGGGCGGCGATCGCCTATCTGCAAAAATTCATCTTCAACCGCATACTGAAGCATTGCTAACTACGGCGACCGCCAGCAAAATCTATCGCAGCAATGGCGAAGAATCTCTGCAAAATATAGATATTCGGATCGATGCAGGCGCGAGTTTAGAATGGTTCCCACAGGAAACGATCGCCTTTGCAGAATCACAATATCGCCAAACCACAAGAATCGACCTTGGAGAAGATGCAACTTGTACGATGTGGGAAATCGTCAGGTTTGGGCGGACGGCACGGGGCGAAAAATTTATTGATGGTAATTGGCGATCGCAGACAGAGGTATGGCGCGACCAGATGCCATTATGGATTGATCGGCAACACCTAAATGGAAATATAGAAATGTTAGAGAGTCCTAATGGATTAAATAACTTTGCGATCGCAGCAAGTTTTATTTTTGTCGGTGCAACCGTTGATCCAGAACTAATTACCAAGATTCGGGCTACATGGGAGCAGGGAAACTATCAGGGCATGTCGGGAGTTACGCGATCGCTATCGGGATTAGTTTGCCGATATTGTGGTGATTCGTCTAGCGATGCACGTAAATGGTTTCAACAAATTTGGCAGCTTTTGCGTGTATCCTATAAAAATAGAGCAATATGTGCACCACGAGTTTGGTAGGTGTGTTGAGTGATGCTTCGCACCACTCAACACACAAGTAAATCTGTACCTAGAGTTTGGTAGTTATTCATGCAGCTTACGCCTCAAGAAAAAGATAAGTTACTGATTTTTACAGCCGCGCTCTTGGCGGAACGGCGTAAAGCCAAAGGATTAAAATTAAATTATCCTGAAGCGATCGCATTCATCACTGCCGAGATTATGGAAGGAGCGCGAGAAGGTCGCACTGTCGCTGAGTTAATGTCCTATGGTGCAACTTTACTCAGTCGCGATGATGTGATGGAAGGTATCTCAGAAATGATCCATGATGTGCAAGTAGAAGCAACTTTTCCTGATGGCACTAAGCTTGTCACCGTTCATCAACCTATTCGTTAATTTTGGAGGTTTGAGATGATTGCGATCGCTGAAACACAAAACAAACAAAAACTATTAGAGGTGAAACCTAAGTTAACCTTTGAGCAGTTTCTGAAAGTTTGTCCCACAGATGGACGTTATGAGCTTGTTGATGGAGAAATAGTCGCTGTGGCAAATACGAGACAACATGAAGACATTGTCGCTTTCATCTATAAAAAATTTGACGGCGAAATTGATCGATTAGATTTAAATTTTGTTGTGAGACAGAATGTAAGCATCAAAACCATCAGAAATAACGGCATATTACAGGGTAGAGTTCCTGATCTCAGTGTTGTTGATCGAAATGTTTGGTGTTCTAATCCGTCTGACTATTCTGCTTTTTTAGAACCTCTTCAGTTAGCTATTGAAGTAGTTTCTAGTAATTGGGAAGATGATTATATTGACAAGTTTGATGAATATCAGCGTCTAGGTATTCCTGAATATTGGGTTGTTGATTATTTGGCAAATGGTAGCCGTAATTTTTTAGGCAATCCTAAAATCCCCACTATATTTGTGAATTTGCTAGATGAGAACGGCAAATATCAAACTTCTAAATTTACAGGCGAAGACAAAATTATTTCTCGTACTTTTCTTGAATTAGATTTGACTGCCGTACAAATTTTAAACATCTAAACTTTAAGTTGCGGCGCAACCTAAAGCTAAAACTTTAATAATGGAGACAAAACAATGATCCCTGGTGAAATAATTGCTCAAGATGGCGAAATTGAACTAAATGCTGGACGCGAAAGTATTACTTTAAAAGTTGGTAATTCAGGCGATCGCCCAATTCAAGTTGGTTCGCATTATCATTTTTATGAAACGAATCGCGCCTTGATATTTGATCGCGATCGCGCTAAAGGCACACACCTTGATATTCCTGCTGGAACTTCGATTCGTTTTGAACCAGGAGATGAGAAAGATGTAAATCTAGTTCCTTATGTAGGTACTCGCGAAATCTATGGATTTAATGCCTTAGTCGAAGGAAAGTTAGAGGGATAAGCTATGACTTCGACATTTGCTGCGGAAAAATTGACACTTTATGATTTGGAAAAGTCTTTTGATTTAACTTTATGCGATCGCAATGATTTTTTCCCAGAATGGAAAATTGATAATTTAGTAATATCGGAAAATGAAAAGGATCAACTAGATCGGATCAAAACTAATTACATCCATCTATCCAAGCGTCCAATGCTTGAGGAAATGGTGAAAATGGTTGTGTTATCGCCACTTCTAGACATAGCGGGATTTTATCAACCTCCATTTTATTCTGTTGCCGAAAAATCAGTCAAAGTTTCGGTCAAGGATGAGAATTTAACGATTCGTGGCAAAATTGATGTGTTGGTACTGCAAGACCGATTTTGGATTTTAGTAATTGAATCCAAACAAGTAGGAGTTTCATTACAAAAAGGTATTCCTCAAGCGATCGCCTATATGCTGGCGAATCCCAATCGAGAAAAGAATGTTTATGGAATGGTAACTAATGGAAGTAATTTTATTTTCCTTAAATTAGTTTGGCAAGATATACCTGTTTACGGAATTTCTGACGAATATACATTAATGCGTCATGAGAACGATCTATACGAAATCTTGCAAATACTTAAAGCAATTGGAACAGCAATCATTTAAAAATAAACTAAGGAGAAAACCCAATGAGTTATAGAATGTCTCGCCGCGCTTATGCGGAAACCTATGGACCGACTGTTGGTGACAAGGTTCGATTAGCTGATACGGAATTATTTATCGAAGTAGAACGCGACTATACCACCTATGGCGATGAAGTCAAATTTGGCGGCGGTAAAGTGATTCGTGATGGCATGGGACAATCACCGATTACGAATGCTAATGGAGCTGTGGATGTAGCGATTACGAATGCGTTGATTTTGGATTGGTGGGGCGTGGTTAAGGCGGATGTGGGCATTAAAGATGGCAAGATTTTTGCGATCGGGAAGGCAGGTAATCCTTACATTCAGGATGGTGTGAATATTATTATTGGTGCGGGAACAGAGATTATTGCGGGAGAAGGACGCATTCTTACCGCAGGCGGGATAGATACACATATTCATTTTATTTGTCCGCAACAAATTGAAGTTGCGATCGCATCAGGCATTACAACCATGATCGGCGGTGGGACGGGGCCAGCCGTGGGGACGAATGCGACAACTTGTACTCCTGGTCCTTGGAATATGTACCGCATGTTGCAATCTGCTGATGCTTTTCCGATGAACTTAGGATTTTTGGGTAAAGGCAATAGCGGTAAACCTGAAGGGTTGGTCGAACAGGTGGAGGCGGGTGCGATCGGGTTGAAGCTGCATGAAGATTGGGGGACGACACCTGCAACGATTGATACTTGTTTGGGTGTGGCTGATGAATATGATGTGCAGGTTGCGATTCACACGGATACGCTCAACGAAGCAGGATTTGTGGAAGACACGATCGCAGCTTTTAAAAATCGCGTGATTCATACCTATCATACTGAAGGCGCTGGCGGCGGTCATGCTCCCGATATCATCAAGATATGCGGTGAAGCGAATGTGCTTCCTTCTTCAACTAATCCCACTCGTCCCTATACTTTAAACACTTTAGATGAACATCTCGATATGCTGATGGTCTGTCACCATCTTGATCCCAGCATTCCTGAAGATATTGCTTTTGCTGAGTCACGTATTCGCCGCGAGACGATTGCTGCCGAGGATATTCTGCATGACTTAGGTGCATTCAGCATGATTTCTTCGGACTCGCAAGCAATGGGTCGAGTTGGTGAAGTGATTATTAGAACTTGGCAAACTGCTAATAAGATGAAGGTGCAACGCGGCGTTCTGTCTGGTGCGACTGAACATCGAGCCGATAATTTCCGCGCTCAGAGATATATTGCTAAGTACACGATTAATCCTGCGATTACTCACGGTATTGCCGAATATGTCGGTTCCATTGAAGTTGGCAAAATTGCTGATCTGGTGCTGTGGCATCCTGCCTTTTTTGGTGTGAAGCCCGAAATGGTGCTGAAGGGTGGCTTCATCGCATGGTCACAGATGGGCGATGCCAATGCCAGTATTCCCACGCCGCAGCCTGTATACATGCGTCCGATGTTTGGCAGCTACGGCGGTGCGATCGCAAAGACATCTTTCACGTTTCTCTCGCAAATTGCGATCGAGCGCGGTATCCCTAGCCAGTTGGAATTGAAAAAACAGGTACTTGCGGTCAAAGGTACAAGAAATATCAGTAAGCTCGACATGAAGCTCAATGATGCTTTGCCGCATATGGAAGTTGATTCAGAAACCTATGAGGTCAGGGCTGATGGTGAATTGTTAACCTGTGAACCCGCATCAGTGTTACCAATGGCTCAGCGATATTTCTTGTTTTAGAAACCCAAAAAGCTGTTGCGGCGCTT
>JAYUSC010000748.1:0-14391 GCA_043755885.1 Pseudanabaena sp.
TCCTGGTGAAATGTTGTTGGAAGAATTTCTGCTTCCTCTATGCTTATCTCAGCGTGACCTAGCCTATGCTATTCATGTTCCCTATCAACGGGTAAATGAAATTGTTAATCGTCGTCGCGGCATTACACCTAGCACAGCTTTACGCTTAGCTCGGTTCTTTTCCACTTCGGCTGATTTCTGGATGAATCTCCAACAATCTTGGGATCTGTACCATGCTCAGCTATCTGAAAATGAGGATCTCCAAACTATTCAACCCTTAAAAGCTCTATCTGCTGGCTAATTTTATAATCTATTTTGCTAGTTCCAACAGTTCCAACTATGACGTACTGGAACAAGATAGAGATTTAGTATCTGCGATCGCTTGTTGGCTGAACCATTGCCAAACTGTATAGGAAGTCTTGACGCTGCGCTTTTGGGCGAAGTTGACGATTCCTAGTTTCAGGCTGGCTACTTGTTGGATTCCTAATGTCAGTTTATGTCCTTTAAAACATGATAAGGGCATTACTAAGGCCACTCCTTGAGGTAGATTTAGTTCTACTTGCAATGTTCCTTTGGCTCCCCATGCGTTAGTTATTCTCAAAAATCATCCACCATAAGGCAGTTATCTACCCCAGTTAAGGTTCAAAAATAGCGAACGTAGATTGGTTGTTCCAGCCTTCAAAAATCCATTTTTTTGAACTTTTGACATGAAACTTTGCGGAGCTATATTGCTAGGATCACGCGAGTTCGTTGATCACCTTAACTGGGGTAGGCAGTTATCATATATAATTTCTTAAAATGATAAAAATTTGAAATATGCCGTCAAATGAATCAATAGATTATAATCTCATACTAATTTCGCATATCATATGCGCCGATCAACAGATTCATAGTGATGAGGCAAAAGCACTGTATGAATTAGCCGAGGCAGTTAATGCCAATCAACAAACTATTGACGAGACAGAGAAAATATTTTCTCAAGACAAACATCTGATCTCTGTTGAAGATGCAGCTAGAAAAATCAGACCTAACGAAAGATCCGAGTCAATCAGACAGGTTTTAGCGATCGCCTACGTTGACGGGTTTTTCTCGCCGCTCGAAAGGGAGATGGTAGAGAAAATTGCAGATATATTTGGCTGTTCGCAACAGCTAAAAGACATGATCGAAGCCGCCGAAGAGTTTAGGGCTAGTTGTGTCAATGACGATGGTAGTGAGAATGAGTCATCAAAACTTTCTCTGGGTGCAGTCATTCTAAAAGGGGCTGAATCTGTTTTATCGAGATCGCTTGTTCAAAAGTTGGGACAAATTGCTCCTGAAAATATTGGGCGCAAAATTGAAAAATTGCAGCGAGAAATCTTGCTGTCGGGTGAAGAGTATGATGCGGCTATCAAGCAATGTGGTGATATTGCTAGGGAAGATTATCAGTTTTCGGAACTGTCTTTAAATAGAACTTTACAATCACTTGACAAGCTAAAGATCAATATTCAAAAACGTCTTTCAGTTGTGCAGAATCAATCAAGTGGAAAGGGGACTTCTAGTAGTGCTAAGGAGGTTTTTGCATTACTGGAAGAGACTAGAAAAGCCTTGACAACTGAAATAATCAAAGAGATTGAACTATTAAGAGAATCTCTGAAAGCTAAACAACGTGCGCTTAATCACTTTAGTATTGCTTTTATGGGGAAAACAAAAGCGGGAAAAAGTACACTTCACGCAATTGTTACAGGCGGGGGATGGGAAGCTATTGGCGTAGGGAAACAACGCACAACTCGCTACAATAGAGTTTATGAATGGAAAAACATTCGGATTATTGACACCCCTGGAATTGGCGCACCTGAAGACGGAGGTAGAACAGATGAAGAGGTTGCTCAAAGTGTGATTGATGAATCTGATGTTATTTGCTATGTTGTCACCAATGACAGTATACAAGCGACTGAGTTTGGTTTTCTCAAAAGCTTAAAAGAGAAGACTAAGCCTTTGATTATTCTTCTAAATGTCAAAAACAATTTGCGTGATTCTAGACGTTTGCAGCATTTTTTAAGCGATCCAAATAAATCATTCACACTAGAGGGAAAGAGTGGTTTGGGCGGTCACATTGAAAGGATTAGGCGATTTGCTCAACAGTACTATGCTAACGACTATTTTGATATCATTCCTTCTATGCTTTTGGCAGCCCAAATGTCTCGTGAGCCAGAAAACGAGAAAATTAAAGACAAACTATTTGAAGCTAGTAGAATAAACGATTTTCTAGATTCTATTCGGGTATCTTTAGTCGAATATGGGACAATTCGGCGATCGCAAACTCTTTTAGGCTCAACGGTAGGAACTGTTGAAAAACCCCAGAAATGGCTTACTAAAGAAGCGCAAACATACCAAAAATTGCTTGAAAGTTTAAGAGAAAAGAGAAGGACTGTACTAGGAAAAGTCAAATTAGCAGAACAGGATGCTCTCCTTGGTTTAGAAAATCAAATTGGAGAAGTTTTTCAAGATGTCAGTAATAATGCAGTTACAACTTTCGCTAGAGACAATTGGAAAGCAGACCAACCTACAATGAATAAAAATTGGGAGAAAAAGCTTAAAGATATTCGATTTTCTGAGCGAATTGGTAATGCCTATCAAAAAGTGGGTGAAGAATTTAAAAAAGAAGTTTCTGAAATCCTTGAAGAATTAGGCAGAGAATTACAGCTTGTAGCAGATTTGTCGGGAGGAAGTTTCAAGTTTGATAACCATGATACAGATGGCTCCGCAAAGTCGTACCTGAGGACAGGTGGCATATTACTAGGTATAGCATCGAGTGTTATGTTATTTACTCCATTAGCCCCTTTTGCTCTTGCAGTTGGATTAGTTGGGGCTGCAATAGGAATTATTGGTAATTGGTTTAAGTCAGAAGACGAAAAACGGAGAGAAGCTGCTGCTAAAATCACAAGCTCACTGCGTAGTCAACTAGAAACTCAACAAACACAGGTTTCAAAAAAGGCAAAAGATGATTTTAGTAAGTCTTGTAGGCAAACTGAAAGAGATATCGATCAATATTTTGAAGAACTGATTGCGGGAGTTGAAGCAATTACTACTGAGCTAAAGACATCACAAGTACAGATTCAAGGGACTGCTAATTATCTAAATCGTGCTTATGCCAAGCGCATTATTGATTATTGCTTGAAACAGTATAATCCTCTGACTGATGCAGGCATAAGCCAAACAATTTCCAAAGTTGAAAGACAGTTCGGACAGTCAATAAATATCCAAACCAAGTCAAGCATCAAGATATCCCAGAAATTGCAGGAAGATCTAAAACGAATCTTGCAAGAAGATGTCACCATTCAAACTGTAAATACACAATCAAAATAGGTAAAGAACTATGTCTCAAGCAAATACGGGTTTTAAAGCTGCTGAAATTGGAGCCAAGATCAAAGGTGATCTTGGCAAGCTTGACAAGCTCTTAACCCAATCAAAAAATGCCGAGTTGTCTGCTATTCGTACAAAATTGAACAACCAGCTAAAAGAATATCAAGCACAAGGAGCCATCAGAGTTGCATTCGTTGGTCAATACAACGCTGGCAAATCTACGATGATTTCTGCTCTCACTGGGCGGCGTGACATTCGGATTGACTCTGACATTGCTACTGATACCACCTCTGTCTATGATTGGAATGGCATCCAAATAATTGATACCCCAGGGCTTTTCACCGATCGCAAAGATCATGATGACATTACCTATGAGGCAATTGATAAAGCCGATTTACTGGTTTTTTCGCTTACCTATATGCTGTTTGATGCAGTAACAGCGAAAAACTTTAAGTATTTAGCCTATGAAAAGGGCTATCGGTGGAAAATGATGCTTGTTGTCAACAAAATGTCTGACGAAGCAGGTGAAGAGGAACAAAAGATTGCGAATTATCGCCAGAGTCTAGCAACTGCGATCGCTCCCTACAGCCTTGATGAGTTTTCCCTGTGCTTTGTAGATGCCAAGGATTATTGTGAAGGCATAGACGAAGAAGATAGCTTTTTAACTGAAATTAGTCGTTTTCCAACTTTCACTGATGCGCTGAATAATTTTGTAGAACGTAGAGCCTCTTTGACAAAATTTGATACCCCAATCCGTATCGTTTTGAGACAATTGGAAGATGCTCAAAATATCGTAGTGCGTGATTCTGTAAAAGATACAGCTTTCTTTGAATTGCTGTCTCGACTTAACCGTTTAGTCCATCAAGATCGTGAACGTCTTCGCACTAAAGTTAAGAGCATTACACTTCGCTTGTCTGCCACAGTCGTAAATGAAGGATCAGATCTAGCTGATTTACTCGGTGTAGAGAAGGATTTTGAATCGGCTGCAAAACAGGTAGAGGCGAGAGTTCAAAGCTATTGTGAAAAAGCGGCTGAAGAAATTCAAAGAGAAGTTCAGGCTACTCTAGACTCGACTCAAACAGCAGTCACAGAATTATTTCAAGGTGATTTGTTTAATGCTTTTGAGGCGAGATTATCAGCAAACCAAAATATCGCTGTAAAATCCGTAACTGCTAGTTCTGATACTGCCAAACTACAAAGACAGGTTGAAGTCCTTAAAAAGATCTCTACAAATGTAGGAGGAGAGATCAGGAAATTAGCAGTAAACTCAGGCGCTGTAGGATCTAGTGGAATCTTAGCAGCATCACAAGTAGCTGGTAGTAGCGCTCATCAAATTGTTTACAATGTTGGTAAATTCATTGGTATTAAGTTTGCACCTTGGGGGGCTGTTAACATTGCAAAAAATATTGCCAATGCCATGCCTTTTATTGGTGCAGCAGTCAGCGCTGTGTCTGTATTTATGGATGTGAAAGCTATAGAAGAAGAGAAGAAACAGCAACAAGAGCTAGTTGATGCTCGTCTAAATCTCACAAGTCAGTTTGTCGCCATTTCTAAACAGTTGGAAGAACAAGCAAATGAACAACTCAGAGCGTTTGAGTCACAATTTTTTGGAACTATTGAACAACAAATTTTAGAAGCACGTCAGCGTGAAGAGATAGAAATCAAAAATTCCAATCATTACTTTAGTGAGCTTGTCGATCTCCGTGATGAGTTCGAGTCAGTTTTGCGTGATATATCTAAGTCTGCTGTTTGATTTTTAGAGAGTGCGATCGCTGGTTGATAGACTTTAGCGATCGTATTTTAGATTTGATGCTCCGCGCCCTTCCAGTTTAAAACTTGAGGGGCGACTTTTTTGAATTGATAAAATATCGCACTATAGCGATCCGAAATCATTTGTAATTGGATAACGATTACCTTGAGCGTTTTCAGATAAGTCAATTAAGCTATAACTCATTTCGGATTGCTATATAATCTAACTAATATTTCTCCTGTATTCCTATGACATTAACAGAGATCTTGCCATCACTACAAAAGCTGTCCCACTTTGAAAAGGTTAAAGCCATCCAGTTTTTAGCCACAGAACTAACTAAAGACGAACAAACCTCAGCTATTCTCGAAGATGGAAAAACTTACGAAGTTTGGTCGCCATACAACGCTTTCTCCGCAGAAAAAGTTCTAACTGATATGTTGCAACAACACTTGTTACAAAAAGAAGCAAAATAAAATGACACCAAGAAAACGGTTTAACTTTATCGAAAAATCTAACACTGCGGGAGAAACCAGCCTTGTCCCCTATTTTCCCTTGACCTTATCATCCCAACACAATTCCATTTCAACATCAGGTCTCTTAGATACAGGCGCGAGCGTCAATGTTCTCCCCTACGAAATAGGAATTGAACTAGGACTAAATTGGAATTACCATAACACATCAGTTACACTGGCAGGAAATCTAGCCAAATTCCCTGCCAAAGGAATTATTCTATCAGCAGCGATCGATCAATTTGCACCCGCTACTTTAGTTTTTGCTTGGACAAAAGCCGAAAATATACCTTTACTTTTAGGAAGAATTAACTTTTTTCAAGAATTTGATGTATGTTTCTATGGTTCTCAATTAGTTTTTGAAATAGCTCCTAAATCTAAAAGTGTTTAGGGATAGAAAAAATGACAGCTATCTCCCTAACACGCGACTTTAAAGAAACAGTCAATGCAAGAGTCCAAAGAGATCGAACTTGCGCTTTAATGCCAACCTGTTAATTCCATGCACTAGGATTCCAATAATTAGTGAAAGACTTACTGGTCGAAATTGCTTGCGTTGGCGGCATCAAAAAAAGATTCAAGGCTTCAATAATCTGCCCAAGAGCCTTTTTCTCAGCCTTGAGTGGTGTACGGTTGAGAAATGCTTTCCATTGTTGAAGCTTGGCTGAGTCTTGAGCAAATTTATCACTCAATCCCTCTGGAAGAGTTGCTGGAATCTCTGTTTTCCTGCGTGCAAATGTATTTTTAATTGCCTTTGCCAAAATTTCTCCATCAAAAGAGAAATTACTGCTCAAATAGTAGAGATCGTAGTAGTCCTTCATTCGACTATTTAATAAACCTAACTTGACCATGGCTTCAAACTTTTCTGCCACAACAGTTTCTTTAGGATAGACAAACAAAATAGGTTTTGGTAAATCCAAAAGTACAGGGTATTCTATAATCTCTGGTTCTGGGGTCACATGATCTCCAAACCCAATATCGAATTGGAGACCAATCTCAATGCTGTCAAGAAAAGCCTTAAATTTTAGCCTTATTCCCTCATACTCTTGATCTTTTTTAATTTTGGAATGAATTTCGCCACTAAGGTCAAACGTAAGTCCATCATGCTGTTCGACATCGATCTGACAAATCTTACGAAAAATCTCAGCTAAACCTGTAGGTTCACTATCACCGTAGGATAAGAAATCTGCATCTCTTGTTGACCGATAGGAATCTGTTGCCCAAATAGATAAAAGCATTCCACCTTTGAGAATAAACCGTGATTTATATTCAGAACAACTTAGCCTGTATAAAACACGCTCTAAGGCATACCGCTCAAGAATTAGATTAAAGTCATTTCCTAGACGCTTTGCTTCGTTTCGTAAACGATCGCGAATAGAGGCTCCTATATTTTTTACAGCTTTTTTCGTCATGCCAATAGCTCAAGATATGGACGCATCACACTGCTCACACGACAAATTTTGGCAAAGTGCCAGAGTTCTTGGATAGAACAACGTTGCTGTTCCCGACATTCTTTGAGAGCCTCGATCGCAATATCTAGCCCCACTTTGCTGCGAAATTTAAAACAGTCAATAATGGTCTTAGCAGGACAAAAGACACGAACGGGTACTCCCTCAATAATATGAGTCTCAACTCCTTCTTGAAGTACACTTTCTGACATATAAATTATTTTCAGGCTTACTTCAATTACTTTTGGCGGATGCGCTTTATTTGCGATCGCAAACCAAATTTCTGATGGTTGTTGAGTTGTAAGCCGATGAAAACTCAAAGCGGAAAGCAGACAAATTACTCCCTGTGGATGACGAAGCGCTGGCTCCAAAAAACTATGGTGCCTAGTCATTGGTACGTTTAAATTACGATATATCCCATGTCCAAGGTGTTCGATCTCTTCCTCCTTGAGGAGTTTTTGCAGTTTTCCTTGGTGATTTTTGCGTACAGACAAATTTCTGGGGCGAAAGAGTCCCGATGAAGGTATTTCCTGTCGAGAAGCTTTTGAAGTCAATGGTTAACCGCCTATTTCTATAAACTGCACGGTAATTAAGATCTAACTACCGATCTAATTATAGATTATTTGGTTGAAAATATTACACAGCTTGGACTATCGGGGTTGAATTCTATACCCAGTCTAAATACTACACCTTCATCCTGCTGCCATTAATTTCTTTGGGTTTCACACTAAACGTTGATATCTCATCCCAGGACATGGCGCGATCGCACCCATAAGTTCCAAATGCGTTAAAGCCCCTAAAACCTCACCCGAAGGTGCATTTGTTTGTTCCACAATCCAATCTAGGCTGACGGGATCGCCAAAGCCGATCGCTTGGAGAATATTTTGTTGCAAAGGTGGCAGCTCGGAAATTGCGATCGCAGGTGCAGGCGGATCTAAATTTGGCAACATACCCAAAGCTTCCAACAGCTCATCCACGCCCAAAATCGCCTGTGCACCTTTACCCAACAGCTTCAAGCAACCCTTTGCTTCATTCACATCGAGGGAATTTGGCAAGGCATAGACATCGCGCCCATAGTCATTGGCTTGATAGGCGGTGATTAAGGCTCCCGATCGCTCTGGCGCTTCCATGACTAAGGTCACGCGGCTAAGTCCTGCGATAATTCGATTGCGGGCTGGGAAATGAGTTTTATCGGGTGGAGTCCCTTGGGGATATTCACTCACCACTAATCCTGAAGCTACGATCTGCTCATAGAGAGCCTTGTGTTTGTGCGGATAAATGCGATCAACTCCTGTACCCACCACAGCCACAGTTTGACCGCCAACTTCTAAACAAGCTTTGTGGGCTTCGCCATCAATGCCTTCCGCCATCCCAGAAATGATCGTAAACCCACGACTTGCTAGAGCCGAAACTAATTTCTTTGTCCAACGCCTTCCATAGGGCGTAGCGTTGCGCGTACCCACGATCGCTACGGTGTTGCGTTCATTCCAATTCGTCAGATGACCGCGATAATACAAAATTGGTGGCGGATCAGCAATCTCCCAAAGTAACTGCGGATATTCGCGATCGCAAGGAGTCCAGAAGTTAAGATTGTCATGCTCATGTACTGCCAATAGAGCCACAGGTTCGACTTCGCGCTGAGCTTGCCGAATCGCTTCGAGGGTCTGACCACCAATACCTTCGACTGCTTGGAGATCACTTGGCAAAGCATTCCAAGCCTCAGCCATAGAGCCGCTAAAGGCTTGATACAGGCGCTTAATTAATACAGGTCCAATACCGCGTATTTGCGACCATGCTAACCAATAGGCTCTTTCTGAATTGGGACTAAGGCTCATGGATTTTACAAATTAGGGTTGATGCCATGCTCTAAACGAGCGCTGACAGTGGCTACATCTAACTCACTATTAATAGTTAGCAATTTCTGTTTATAGCCATAATATTCCAATAAAGGTGTAGTCAAATCCAAAAACTGCTCAATCCGTTTCTGAATTACCTCAATCGTGTCATCAGAGCCACCACGCGATCGCGATCGCTGCATTAATGTCTCTTCAGAAGCTTGTAAATAAACAGCTTTATCCAGAGGACAGCCCAACTCTTCCAAAAGAAAATCTAACTCTTCAGCTTGAAAAGAAGTGCGGGGATAACCCTCTAAAATCCATCCTTGCTGAACATCTGCCATCTCCAGCCGCGATCGCATCAGCTCAATCATCAGCATATCGGGGACAAATTCACCAGCATCGATGAAGCTTTTCACTTCCATACCTAAATCTGTCGCTGTTGCCATCTCTAACCGCAAAATCTCGCTAGTTGAGATCACAGGAATATTTAGCAAAGATTGCAGATGTAATGCTTGAGTAGTTCTACCTGAACCCGATGCACCTAATAAAATAATTCTTGTCATTGGTTTATGCCATCACATTTTTAAAAAAGGCGATCGCATCTTTTAGGGAAGCGACAAAGGTATCGATTTCAGATTTGGTGTTATAGAAATAGACACTAGCTCGCGCCGTGCCGCTAACTCCTAAAAAGCGATGCAAAGGCTGAGTGCAATGGTGTCCTGAACGAATGGCGATCCCATCTTGATCGAGCATGGCGGACAGGTCGTTGGCATGAATCCCATGCGCGATCGTGAAGGATGCTAAACCTGCGCGGTGATGTCTTGGTCCATAAACTTTGATATCGGGAATCTGATCGAGATAATCCATCAAATACTCGATTAATTCCTGTTCATAAGCATGGATGTTATCCATACCGATCGCAGTGAGATAATCCACGGCTGCCCCGAGTGCGATCGCTTCACCGATCGCAGGTGTTCCTGCCTCAAACTTGTGGGGTAAATCTGCATAAGTAGAATGATCGAGAAAGACATCCGCAATCATTTCACCACCGCCCATAAATGGAGGCATTTCTAGCAACAAATCACGCTTCCCATAGAGAAATCCAATTCCCGTCGGCGCACACATCTTATGTCCCGAAGCCACTAACCAATCGCAATCGAGCGCCTGTACATCAATGGGCATATGTGGCACACTCTGGCAAGCATCTAGCAAGACCTTCGCGCCTTGAGCATGAGCTAAAGGAATTATCTCTTCGACTGGATTCACACAGCCGAGGGTATTCGACACATGAACAATGGACACTAATTTGGTTTTGGAATTGAGCAGAGATTTGAACTGCTCTAGGCTCAATTCTCCTAAAATGTTTGGTTCTAGAAATTTGAGAACCGCGCCTGTCCGCTGAGCAATCAATTGCCAAGGCACAATATTACTGTGATGCTCCATGACCGAGAGAATGACTTCATCACCTGCTTTCAGGTTTGCCCAGCCCCAAGTATAGGCAACCAGATTAATCGCTTCACTGGCATTGCGGGTATAAATTATTTCCTGCGATGACTTTGCATTCACAAATTTAGCGATTTTGTCCCGCGCTCCTTCATACGCATCGGTGGCTCTGGCACTGAGGGTATGTGCGCCGCGATGGACGTTGGCATTGTCATGCTCGTAATAATATTTCCAAGCCGCAAGCACCGATTTTGGTTTTTGAGAACTGGCGGCATTATCAAAATAGATAAGAGGTTTGCCGTTGACCTCTTGATTGAGAATCTCAAAATCTGCTCTGACCCGATCTGCTAGCGTCTTTTCGTAGGTTAATGTCATGAGGATTGCATGGTTTCTATCGTAACGGCTACACACATTTTAACAGTTTAAAACCCAAAAAAGCATGAGGTGACGCGGTGCAACCCATGCTTTAGTTTGCTAATTTCCAGATTTTGACTTTGCCGTCGAGACTGCCACTGATTAGCAGCTTTTGATCAGTACTAAATCCAACTGATGTCACGCCGCGCTCATGTTCTGATAAAACTTGAGGCGATCGCTTTTCTTTTAAAGACCAAATCCTCACTGTTTTATCGGCACTACCGCTAACCAGTAAACGACCGTCATCACTAAAATCGAGCGTATGCACCTCGCCAGTATGCCCCGCGAGAACATCCTTTAACTGTCCCGTTTTGCCATCCCATAAACGCACAGTATTATCTTCCATCGCCGTCGCGATCGCATTGCCATCATGGCTATAAACTAGCGATCGCACAGCGCTACCACTTTCCACCAAGGTTTTCAGGACTTTGCCTGTCGCCACATCCCATAAGCGAATTGCGCCATCCTTGCTACCGCTGGCTAAAATTTTGCTGTCGGGCGTAAATGAGACATCGTAAACCCAAGATTGATCGGATAGCGTGTTAATCAGCTTGCCAGTTTCGGCATTCCATAGGCGCACAGTGCGATCGGCTCCAGAGCTGGCGATCATCTTACCATCGGGACTGAAGATCGCAGTATAGATCCGATCCTGATGTCCTTCCAAAGCATTTAAGATTTTACCTGTGGCAACATCCCAAATGATCACTTTGCGATCGTCGCTGGCACTAACTAGACGCTTGCCATTGGGACTAAAATTCACATCATAGACTCTTCCTGTATGCCCTTTGAGTGTTTGTAATTTTTTATTCGTTGGTAAGTCCCATAACTCAATGATCCGCTCTGAGCTTGCTCCTGCCAAAATTTTACCGTCAGGACTCAGTGTCACTCCATAAATTACATCCTTCCCATCATTGACTGTAAATTCTTTGATTACTGATGGAACTGAACTTGATAGATTAATCGGCTTAGGAGAATCGATCAATCCAGTTTTTTCTGGAGTCGCATCAGAGCTAGATGGATTTGTCGGTTTAGGAGAAGATCCAGACATGAGAATTACGGTCGTAATTGCGATCGCACTCAGTGTAATTATCCCTAAGCCCCAATGCCAAGGCTGGAGATAGCCCCAGATTTTGGGTAATTCCTGTTTCTGAGCCGAGTGGCGATCGCGTATCAGTGTATTTTTTTGCGTCGCCTCGTCACCAATTAGGATCGTTGGTAAGCTGTGATTTACATGGGAAATCGGATAGCGATCGCAAAATTCTCGAATCATCTCATAAGCTGCCTCAGCACTAGGATAACGCTGTCGAAAATCAAATCGCACCATCTGCGAAAGAATATCCGCAAATTCAGGATAGACTTTTGGTGCAGATTTGCGCCAGAGAATTTCTAAGTTGTCATCTTTGGCTAAATGGCTAGGCGGAATACCCGTCAGAGCCTGAATGCCAATCATCCCGATCGCATAAATGTCACTCGCAAATTTTGGTTCGCCATGCGCCTGTTCGCTAGGCATATATCCTGGTGTGCCAATTCCCACCGTGTAGCCATCATCTGGCTGTCCAGCCAATAGAGCCGTGGGCGTGACAATTTGCTTGACCACCCCAAAATCAATCAAAAAAAGCTGTCCATCGCGACGGCGAATAATATTCTCGGGCTTAATGTCGCGATGAATCACATTGTTTTGATGCACAAAGCTGAGAACGACTAGAAGATTTTGCAATAGATCCGCAACTGCAAACTGTTCCCAAATCTTGCCACGCAGCAGTTCGTGGCTCAGGTCTTTGCCGTCAATATATTCTTGAACTAGATAAAATTCTGATAATTCTTCAAAGTGGGCAAATAGTTGCGGAATTTGCGGATGCGTGCCGAGGCGATAGAGAACTTGAGCTTCGGTTTCAAAAAGTCGCCGCGATAGCTGCAAGACACTGGCTTCTTGAATATGTGGGCTGAGTCTTTTGATCACTCTTGTAGGGCGATCGGGCAGGTGCAAATCTCGTGAGAGATAAGTCTCGCCAAATCCACCACCACCCAAACGGGCAGTCACTTCGTAATGCCCACCGACTATTTGCCCAGTTGTCAGACTCATAAACTATCTCTGTGGATGCCTTGGACTTGATTACAATCTTGCCATACAAGTACGGCGCTTCGCGCCGCATTTCATCTGAAGTGTTGTGCGGCTGCGCCGCGCAACACTTATTTATTCACTCAGAGCAGTATAGTTGTAGATAAAGTGCAGCTTAAGACGTTATGACCCCGTTACCGAAATATCGACCGAAACAATTATCGCTAGGCCCGTTAGAGTCGGAAATATTGAACATTATTTGGGATAGTATGCGGTTGGGCGCGACAGATATTCACGATCGCATTTTGACTGATCCTGATCGCGAATTAGCCTATGGCTCAGTGATGACTGTCTTGCGCCGACTGGAGCAGAAAGGCTGGATTGATTGCGAAAAATCGGGGCGCACGCTCTATTGGCAAGCAAAAATTTCTCGCGAAGAGGCGCAAGCCTTAACTGCCTATCATCAACTCAATCGCTTCTTAGAAGTCGGTAATGCAGATATGGTCGCCGCTTTTGCCAATGATCTCGATCATGCCAGTATGGACAAACTCCAAGCGATCGCAGTCCGCCTCCAAAATATCCGTCAATCGCGAGAACAGTCACAGGAAGGTTAAGCCAATGCCCTTTTTCTCCATCCACTTTGTGATGATCTTTGGATCGCTTTGCCTAGCTTGGGGCTTGCGCTACGGTTGGCAAAATCGCGATCAGGTCACTCACGCGGCAAGTTGGCAGATGCGTTGGCAGAAAGCGCTCGTCTGCTTTGTGTTGCCGCCACTATTAGTCGTGATGACTGCGATCGCCGTCCTATGCATGGGAGCCGAAGGAGAAATGATCGGCTTGCAAGCAGGACGACTGAGTTATGCGATCGCCTTAATATTTTTGATCTACAGTATTTTTCGCAGCGGTCAACTTGCATGGGGCGGCTGGCAGTCTTTACAAAAATTGCAAGATCTCGTTATCGATTCTGAGAACATCAACCTCGTTAACGAACCTGTAAAACTGCTAAACATGCCAATGCTATTTGCAGCTCAAATTGGGTTTTGGCGATCGCATCTTTTTGTCAGCCAAGGCTTGCTCGATACCCTTGACGCTGCTCATCTCGAAGCTGTGTTATTACATGAACGCGCCCATGCCCATTACCGTGATACATTTTGGTTTTTCTGGCTCGGTTGCTTGCGTCAAGTCATGCCTTGGTTGCCCAATACCCAAGCTCTATGGGAAGAGTTGCTGCTATTGCGCGAACTTCGCGCCGATCGCTGGGCTGCTCAATATGCCGATGGTTTATTACTAGCAGAATCATTACTGGCGATGGTGAGCAGCAATATGCACCCCACTCCCACCTTCGCCGCCGCTTTTGGCGCAACCAATCCTAGCGATCGCTTAGAAGAACGGGTTAACTTTTTACTAGCCGCACCCGAACCGTTGCCTCAATTTTCTTGGCGATCGCTATTTTGGATCGGCTTTTCTTTATTACCACTCGCTGTATTGCCTTTGCATTATTAAGTAGCTAGGTGCAATTAAATCAATACTACGGACAAAGTTAGCCAGAGATAGAGCCGTAAGAGCAAAGTTTGTGGAAATTAGGGTGAGATTTAATCAAAGTAAGGTCTAA